>JBATNE010000197.1:0-13441 GCA_049290195.1 Candidatus Zixiibacteriota bacterium | reverse complement strand
CTTCAGGAGATTGGCGGCAGTCTTCATCCAGCCGTCGCGCGCGCGGGCCAGGGAGTCCAATAGCTCAGCGTAGTTTTTCAGGCCGTCCCGGTTGAGATCAAAGCTGCCCCAGTTAGCGACAAGACTGGTAAACGGGCTACCGGTCTTCCAATAGGCGACAGACGTATCCCGAAAGGGGGCCATAATTGGATAGAGTCCGGAGAGGCTCACGGCGGTAGCACCAGTGACCGCTTCTTCATCGACAAACGTCCCCGAATAGCCGGGCTTGGCGGCTATAGCACGTTTCCACCTGAAGGCGAGGTACTCACCGACTTTTGGATTGCGGAAATCCCAGCAGAAGCGAGTCTGAGCATCGGTGAAGCCGGGCATGAGAAGGACATTTGGTCCGACCGTTGTGACGAAGCGGCCGAAGCCGGTTGTTATAGTGGCATCAGAACGCACAGTCACGGTTTTGCCGGGGGCGACGCGGAGGACCAGGGAATTAAAATCGTATCCTTTTGAAGTGGCCCAGGTCTTGGCATCGACAGTATCGGCAGCCATGCATACGAACAGGTCGTACACAAGGGCCTTGAATTGTGGATTGATAGTCTGCATTCCCGGTACAACGGTGCCCGAATTGACATCCGACCCCATGGCAAAATTGTATCGCCGGGCATACCACGATGCCATTGCAGGCGTTGTCCATATCACCGAACCGCTGTACGTATAGCAGCCAACGCGCAGCTGGAGCGACATCGGTGCCGGATTCTGAGCCGATCGGGCCGACATGTTGCTGACTGCACCTACGAGAAGAACTATGAAGAGAATGTGTCTCATTGTCCAAGCCATTTCATGCTGCGTACGTCCGTGACGGTTCGTGCGCGGGAGCACCGCTCCCGGTGCGCTTCCGGTCGACGGCGGGTTGTCCTACTATTTGTCCGAACAACTCCAAAAAGGTGTCGACCGTCCTGGTGATTTGAAACTCGTTGCAGACTTTGAGTCTTCCGGCCTCTCCCATTCTCATTCGAAGCGGTTCGTCGTCGAGCAGCACTTTCATCTTGCTCGCCAACGAGTCGTAGTTTCCAGCCGGAACCAGGAACCCGGTCACGTCATGGTCGATGAATTCCGGGAGTCCTCCGACCGACGTAGCAATAACAGGGCGGCCCATATATTGTAATTCCATCGCAGCCAATGGCAACCCCTCACGGCGCGAGGCTATGACCCCAAAGAGAGATTGCTGAAAGAGTACCGGAATATCGTTTGAGGGAACAAGGCCGATCAGATCGACTTGAGTTCCGAGGTTCAGTTTATCAATCAGTTTCCGGAGCTCCTCTTGATCGCCGGGGCCGATTATTCTGAGGCGAACGCTGGGATAATCGGAAGATATGGTGGCAAACGCTTTGATCGTGACATCCCCACCCTTGACATCCAAGGGCAGTCCCTGACTGATGATGTACTGCTGGCTGGATGCAACTTCGCGCGACTGGTTACCCCAGGTATGACTGAGGCCATAATATATCACGCGTGACCTGCGCGGTTTGGAGCCCAGCAGTCTCAATGCGATATAGAGGAGATCTTCCGAACAGCTTACCAGACAATCGGCACGGCGCATAACTACGCCGAGGCCCAGTCGAGTGGACCAGTGTTCCAGCAAGTTCTGGTGAATATCACTTCCGTGAATACAGACGACATATGGAATAGAAAAGAGCATACGGAGAAACAGAAAGTGCAATGCCCACGGTCCGGGGAAGTGGACAACCACAATGTCGATATTGTTATCCTTTACCATTCGTCGGAGACGAAAGAGGGTTGGAAAGAGATATGCCAGGAAAGCTATAAAGCTCTTGAGGGGGGCTTTGTACCAGTAGAAGTAGCGCATTCGAGTCGCATAGACCGGAACAGTATCGACATCGGGAAGGCGTTCGAGGCGATCACTCTCGCTGTCGATCAGGACGGTTGCCTGGTGTCCCCGACTAATAAGTTCCTGACACATGCGGTCAACCGCGTTGACGACTCCGCCCGTATTGGGCTTATACCATGGGACTACATTTAGAATGTTCATCGCATCCTCGAATTTGATTTGGTTGATTCCGTATTCAGCTGGGGCTAAGAGGCATCCTGCCTAACCCTTCATCACCGCCGATGCTCCGGCAGGGAGCGGAGGTGCAATGTGAGACGGCGATGTTACCATATCGCCGGTGCGCTCGGGCGCTGTGGACGTGACCTGGCCCAATCGGGCGAGTTCAAGGACATCGGCGAGTCGCGAGGTGAGGGCTTTGCGATCGAACTGTCTGATGTAATCCCAGTTGGGCCGGCAATTGAGCTGACCGTACTTCTTGCGCGCGCACAGCTCTTTAATGGCGGTGGCAATCGTTTCGGTATCGTCTGCGGAGACAAAGGAGCCAGTTCCGCTCTGTCTGACCATGTCGGCGCTTTCACCTTCCCATCCGACCATCAAGAGTGGTCGGCCGGACCTCAACAACTCGAAGAGCTTTCCCGGAACGATCTTGTCCTGCGTTCTGGCGTCTCCGCGCGATGGGAGGAGGAGTATCGCATCGGCAGCCGTCATATGACGGAGCGTCTGGGCATGAGGCAGGAGCCCGTTCAGTTCCACATGGCTTTTCAACGGTTCGGTACTCAGTCTTGCCTTCTGCGAATTCATGAGCGGGCCGACAATTCTAAGTTTTATCTTCCCTCGGTATTCGGGGCGGGAGAGGACCCGTTCGAGGCCGAGAATGAACTGATCAAACCCGGAACTGGGATACACCGTCCCCACATTCAGGAGGTTCAGCTGATTGGGGCAATTGTCTACACCGCCGGCCGATTGGTCCAATCCCTGATAGTCCGCCTCGTCATAGCCATTCGTGATTACATAGTGCTTTCTCGGGTCAACTTCTGGGAATGACTCACGCGACATGCGGCCAAAACGCTCCCCTACATTGATGATGGCGTTGGCATTTCGGAGTACCCTGCGCTCGGCCCGCCTCTCGGACTCGAGGCGGCCCTTTGGTTTGTTCTGATTCACCACATTATCAGTCCAGGGATCGCGGAAATCAGCGACCCATGGCTTCCGGGTGAGTCGTTTTAACCAGAGAGCAACCAGATGGTTGGTGGCCGGAGGTGAAGTGGATATAATGACATCGACCTTCTCCTGCCAGATAGCCTTGAGGCCGACTTGAACCGCCATCGGGATCCATCCCACCCACTCATCGGGATTGTACAAGTAATTGTGGGTTAGCCGGCTCAACGGAGAAAGGACGGCATGTTTGACGAGTGACTTAATTGAGAAAGATGACGGACGTGATGCTTCGGTCACGACGGCGGCCCTGGCATCAACCACATGTGGCGCCATTCCTGTTACCGCCGGAGCGTGGTATACGCGATCGAAAATCGCTTTTTCCAGGCGCTTCAGTTCAATAGAGTGCGCCCGGTAGATTTTGGCTTCCTCGGGCAAGTTGCCCAAGAGGGAGTGGTCCAGAGAGGCGGTGGGATAGTTCTTCACGGTAAGGATGATTGGGCGCCACCCAAATTCAGGAAGATACTTGGCGAACTTTACCGGACGATAGACACCGCTGGTGCGGAGTGGGGGAAAGTCATATGCGACAATCAGCGCAGTTTTCATCAGAGACCCTTTCCAATCGAGCGAAGGCCGGGCATGACCATTCGAGCAAGAAGTTTGTTCATATTGTGAGGCAGTTCGCATGATGCCGACTAGGCCGACTGGTTCTGCCGTAAGTCCTGTTTGCGGTTGTTCAGAACGAGCGCGCACAGCTCTCTGTCGAGCAGCTCGCTGCCGCGATCAAGGAGAGACTCGATACTGTCCGGCGGGATGCCGGCCATTGCCGCAATCTCCAGAGTCGAGAAGCCTTCCACGAAAGAGAGGAAGACAATGGAACGGAAGGTAGACGGAAGTCGGTCGATCGCTTCCAGGAAGTACAGATAGCCGTCGGCCTCTCCGGATGGCAGTAGCGACGGGTGGACATCGGTGATCGAGGACGAACTGAGCCGACTGCTTCGCTTAAGGCAGTCGTCGCAATCGTCACCTGGGATGGGGGTCAGCGACCTGGGCAGCGATTCAAAGCCTCCAAAGTACAGGCGGGTCAGGATGTCATAGAGTCGAACATCGCAAAATTCGGGCGGAAGGGATTCATCCCACGCTTCTCTGGCGACTTGAACAGTATCGCGAGCCAAGCGGATGGCATCGCGGCCGTTTCTGGTCAGGCGCATGGATATCTGAAAGAGCACACGTATGTGGGGAGCGATGCAATCGCCGGAATCTGAAGCCTTCACTTCTTTAATAATCATCTGAGCCTCAATTACATAGCAACTGTGCTGTGTGTTCGGCGCCGGCATTAGCTACAATTCTTTTCATGTAGTACGCATGGCAACCGGCTTCGTTAGCGCCTTTTGACCTACAGGAAGTCGCGTCATATTTCATGTGTGGAATCACGAGGTTTTTGCTGTGCGAGTAAATCGCTCCGAGGATTGAAAGTGTATCTAGCTCTTTTGGACAATGAGGGAATCACTACGCTCAAAGTGCCCGATGCGCGTGACGAGCGAAAAAAAACACCTTTCGGATAGGTCGGCCGAAAGGTGTTGATGGAAGGGGGGAGACGGGTGTTTATACTTTCATTCTCGCACGCTTCCACAATGTAGCTCCAAGTCCGCCAGCCAAAAGCAGGATCGTTGTCGGCTCGGGTACGGCGCCGGGTTGATCCGGGTTGATCGGCACATCGATCAGCTCTCTGTTCGAGTGCTGAAAGTTGCCGTGCGGGCCGAATTGGAGTTTGGTCCGTGTGCCGCCCGCTTTGGATGGGAAGCAGAAGGCGGAGGCGCTCGATACAGAGAACGCCATCACCAATGCTATCAGCATTCCAGCGACCAGCCATTTTTTCGGAGAGCCTCGTCCGAATTGTAGGAATGTCATCGTAAATGTCCTTTCCGGGGATTACCCGGGACTTGAGGGTGAGTCGCTTATAAGCGACATGTGCAATGTGGTAACTCCTGAAATTGAAGTGTGGTCAACACAGGCGATACCTTTGCTTGATGGCTACAATGTACCTTCGAGTCCATTTGGGACAATCGCTCCAAGGGTGGAAAGGGGGATTAGTTCCTTTGATGCCGGATTGGGGAACTAGCTCTTCTTTCAATCCTGCGGCCGATTGTCCGCTCCCCACAATTTCCTACTTTGGTAGTGTGAATCCGGGCCTGCCGTTGAATGTGAATCCAGGCGGAGGGCAGCAATGAGCTGTAGTGGCTAAATAGTGAGTGAGGATATGGAGTTTGATTTCTTCTTCAAGGGACTAGTCATCGGATTCGCCATGGCCGTACCAATCGGTCCTGCCGGGGTCATGGTGATACGCAAGACATTGTCCCGGGGTCATATCGGAGGGATTGTTGTCGGCTTGGGGGCTGCTACAACCGATCTGATCTACGGAAGTATTGCAGCTTTCGGACTTACGTTTGTATCGGACGTCATCCTCGGCCAGCAAATATGGCTGAGGCTGGTGGGTGGAGCTGTACTGGTAATGCTCGGTATCAGGTCCCTTCGTGATAAGCGACAGAGCCTTCAGACTGGAGATGGGAATGAGGGTCTGTTCAAAGCGTATGTCTCCGGACTCCTGCTTTCACTGACGAATCCGGTGACCTTTCTGGCGTTCGTAGCGGCGTTTGCCGCCTTCGGACTGGGTTACAGGCTCTCCGTCGCATCCTCCTTCATACTCGTCATCGGTGTGCTCATAGGATCAAGCGCGTGGTTTACGGTCATTGGTTACATCGCCACACTGTTTAGAAAGCAACTTGATGGCCGGGGACTTGGCTGGGTGAATCGGATTTCCGGGACGGTTATCATTGTCACCGGGGTAGCAATATTCATCAGCCTGATATGACATTGAGTGGTGATGGATTCTTGAAGGATTTCGAAGATCCGGGAGTCTCGCACGGTCAACCATTTGCAGGCATCAGGAAAAGGCAACTCCTGGTAGCGGAGTCGCCATCATGAGCGAAAAGCGGAGAAGACTGAAGTTGGGCAGCCGCATAATCATTGTGGCTGTCATCGTTCTCACGGTTTGTCTGGGAGTCTGCCTGTCATTTCCCGGACCACTCATCAACTGGTTTATCATGCCCAGGGTTTCGGAAGCGCTGGCACGATCGTTCTCTCAGTACTCCATAGAATTTGGGGAGATCAGGTGCAGTGTGTGGAAGAATGAAATTGGACTGGATTCGGTGGCGGTATACAAAGCTGACGGTTCTCTATTCGGAAAGATTGGCGAGTTCTCAGTGTGCGGCTTTGACTGGCGGCATCTCATCGTGGGAAAGCGGCTGGAATCACAGGATTTCAAGAAGGCAACATTTGACGCCCAGGACCTGCGGATGAATCTCGATGATGATCACTATGAATATCTGATCGAGCGAGTGCACATCTCGGCCGTGGATTCTGAAGCTGCGATTACCTCTTTCAAAGTCCATCCGACCTGTGACGTTGAGCCATTCTTCGCTGCCGGCAAATATCGAAGACCTCGAATTACGGTTTCTATCCCCGGTATCCAGGTCAAGGGTCTCGCGATCGTGGAGCTGCTGCAGGGGAAAGGATGTCTGGCCAGTAGTGTGGTCTTTGAAAGTCCGCTCATTGATGTATTAATCAACAAGGACAAGCCGTGCGCCATCGACAGTGACGGTCCGAACATGCCGAATCAGGTGCTGGCATCGATCAAGAAGAGATTCGAGATAGACAGCCTGATTCTATCCAACGGGCGAATCAAATATGGGGAGCGATTTGGTGTTGGCGAAACTCCTGGAATCATTACGTTTGACAGTCTTGAAGCGGTAGTGACGGGGATTACCAACCAGAGCAAGCGGGGCCGCCCGTTGGAAGTACGGGCACAGGGGACATTTATGGGGGCCGGCCTGATGACACTGCAAATGACGATTCCGATGGGCACTCCTGAGTTGTCGTTCTTCTATTCCGGTTCACTGAGTAAAATGGAACTGTCGCCGCTGAACCACTTTCTTGAGCCGGCGGAACACATCCGGATAAAGGGTGGAGAAATCAAGAGGCTGTCATATGAAATTAGGGTCGATTCGGGTCATGCAATTGGCAGTGTTCGCGCGGAATATAGCGGCCTTTCCTTCGCACTCCTCAACAAGAAGACAGGTAGCCAGAAGGGGATTCTCAACAGCATATCATCGTTTCTTGCAAATACGTTCAAAGTCAGGGGGACGAATAAGCCCGATAAGTCGGGAAGGATCAAGCTTGGCAGGATTGATTACACCAAGCAGCAGAGTGAGTTCTTTCTGCAATTTGCCTGGTTTGCCCTTCGCAGCGGCCTTGGAGATGTTGCCGGATTCTGACAAGAATCTATCGCACTGAGATCATCGGCTCGCCTTTATTCAACGTCCGACAATTTCCAACCGCCACCCGGTGTGAAAGCATTGAGCGAATCGCATCTTGAGATGCGAAGCGCTACTCGTGAGAGTTCAGACCTGCGAGTCAACGACGACCTGGTTTAGAGGTATTGAACCAGGCAGCTCAAAAGACAACGTACCGGTGGTTGACGGACCGGTACGTTGCGCAAGCGTCAAACTGAATAGGGAACTCGCGGATTGCTCCGAGATTTGATGTTGGCTCTCATTCCCAGACAGGCTTGGCGCCGTAGTATTTGTAAATACCTGCGCCCCAGGTCTGATCGGCCATGTTGGGCCAATGGTCCTTGTCGAAACCGGGCGCATGTTCAAGTGTCTCTTTCTTGACGTTCAGAATGAGTTTCTTGTCCTCGGTGTCCACTGTGAGCGCGCTCCACGGGATGGCGAAGAGCTTGTCCCCCATTCCCATAAAACCGCCAAACGAGAGCACGGCATATGCGATGCAACCTTTGTTCAGATCGATCATCACTTCTTCGATTGTTCCCAGCTTCTCATTCTTCGTGTTGACGACATCGTCACCTTTGAGGGTGCTGGCCGAGAGCACTCTCATGTGGGATTCAGCTTTTGCTAACATGTGCACTTCCTTTTATTCGGTTGATGTTGTTGTGCGATTGCTGGGCTGCCATATCGGCCCGAGCCCGGGCTATCGCGATCAGGTACGCCGCGCTATCTGCGCCAGCGAGAATAGCCCCAGCCGCCGCCGCCAAGCAGGAGCACTACCAGGACCACGATCAGTAAGGTTTCCATGTTGTCTTCCTTTCTCTTTCGGTACTGCTGCCGTCGAACGCGTCCAAGTGTCCGGAGACACCAATCCCTTGTGTTGGTCAAGTGTTAATCGCACTGCAGGTGTGGTCGTCCGGTTGACCACCCTCTCTGGCTTCATTGCCGCCATTAGCTCGTCTGGTCGCCAAGTCTAGTTCGTAATGACGTTGTATTGATTCAGACGCGGAACTCAGTCCATTGCGGACTCTCGAACCGATCAGGGTAACTTGGATGTGGAAGTTAATCATCGAATCCACCTTCCTCGCCATGGTGTGAGGTGCACGAATTCGGAGTCGGGATCTTGAGTCGGTGTCGGCCGCGCGTCACCCATGAGCATCCCGGGGAGTCTCGAGCGTGCGAATCTGCACCCGCGATAGAGCGTCGATTCAATCTCGTGCACTTCCGTGCCGGCGAGCTCGGCGATAGCCGAGCTGGAGTATCCTTCGAGGAACGAAAGAAACATCGCGGGCCGGTACCGCGGCGGTATATCGGCAAGGACTTCGAGGAAGTAAGGTCTGTCGATCGCCGTCTTGTCGAAGGGTTCAACCGGTCTGATGTGCTCGTTTTGATAATAGGCACTCAGGCGATTCTCAATTTTGAGCCGGTCATCTTTCCGGCTGTGATTCCAAAGAGCAGTCAAGCGGGGAACTCGTTTCATGGCAGAGCATTCCTCCCGAAGTTCATTCTGGAGATGGGCAATCGTGCTCGTGCAGGGAACTGACACGTCCCATGAATTGGACGTTCGACCGAGCGCAGCTCTCAATATCTGGGTTGCATCTCGACCGTTCTTCGTCAGCACCAGGGAGTACTCCAGAAGTGGCCCGAGATGCGGAGTTATGTGCCGGTCAAAGTCAGACAGGTCCGAAATGTCGCTCATGGCGTGAGCCTTCGCTTCCGTGCTCGATCGATGTTGTGCAGTCCATTGAGAGGTCATCATTGGTGTGGCCGAGCCCGAATTATGGTGGGTCCGGCAGCACCATGCCGACTTCTTGGCCGACCCCATCAGGGACTCACATACGAGTCTCTCAATCGATCTTTCTGCTGGCTGCAAGATCGACGATGGGCATAGTGGAGTAAATCGGTCGAAGGGATGAAAGAGGAACTAGACCGTCAGGGGGCGAGGAGCAGAGATAGCACCCTCGCACAGTCCACGGCAATTAGTTGGTCCCGTACACGGGAGCCAAGGGACTCGTCCCGCTTGAAGGCGGGAATGTTTGCGTCGCAAGCTCAGCTCGAGATGACGGAGTTCTGGGCGAACCCTTGGGGGGGCACCAGTGCAACGATTCGCTATTGTCAACTGGACAATTTTAGTCTATTTTCGGCATGCTGGCGGCGTCCGGCCCGGCGGTGCAGGGCCGGTCGACTTACTACATTGGCTTTAGTCCCGTGAAACAGAACGGAGTAATGACGTAATTGAAAGCGCTATGACGGACCTGAATTTCACCGATCCGCTTGATTTTCGCGCGCTGCGCGAGATGGTCGAAGGCACATCCGCCGAGACGGGAGAGGCCTTTTTTGACAAGTTGGTCTGCCACATGGCTCGCGCGCTTGGGACCAGGTGCGCCTGGGTCACCGAATGGCTTCCGGAAACCAGCCGCCTTCGAGCGCTCTCCTTCTGGGCCGGAGATCGCCTGCTCGGCAATTATGAGTATCCTGTTGCGGGAACCGCCTGTGAGGTGGTGGTGACGGAAAAGCGTCGGGTGCTGATTCCCAACCGAGTGCTCGACCTCTACACTACTGATGAGAGCCTCAAGCCGCTTGGACCGGTGAGCTATCTGGGTATTCCGCTGTACGACACCGATCGGACCATTCTCGGTCACCTTGCCATTCTTCACGATCAACCGATGCAGGAAGATCCGTTGATTCTGGCGATTTTCGACATCTTTGCCAATCGGGCTGCATCCGAACTCAGGCGGATTCGCCGCGATCGGGATCTGATGGAGCGCGAGCAGAAGCTCACCCGCCTTATTGAGAGCGCGATGGATGCGATCATTGAAATCGACGCGGATTTCACTGTGACCAGGGTCAATCAGGCGGCCGCGGATTTGTTTGGAGGCGCTCCGGGTAGTTTGCTCAATCGACCCTTTACCGATCGACTCACGAGTGAAGCTCATGGGAAGTTGATCTATTTGACCAAGCAATTGACGGCAAGTACGGACAGTCGTCCCTCGCTGTGGATTCCCGATGGGCTGGTGGCACGTCGAGCCAACGGTGACTATTTTCCTGCGGAAGCAACTCTTTCGCTCTGGGAATTGAACGGCAGACGGTATTTCACGCTCATACTTCGGGATATCGAACAGCGCCTGAACGCCGAGGAACGCATTCGTTCACTAGTGGGAGAGGCGGATTACCTTCGTTCAACGCTTGATGAACTTCAGGGGTTTGAGGAACTCATCGGGGAGAGCGAAGCGCTCAGACGAGTCCAGGAGGATGTTGGAAGGGTGGCTCCCGGCAACACCACTGTGCTGATAACGGGCGAGACGGGAACAGGAAAAGAACTAATTGCACGAGCCATTCATCGACACAGTCCCCGGGCAGACCGTCCGCTCATACGGGTCAATTGTGCGGCCATTGCCCCGAACCTTCAGGAGAGCGAGTTTTTCGGTCACGAAAAAGGGGCATTCACGGGCGCGGTACAACGGCGCGAGGGGAGGTTTAAGCTGGCGGATCGCGGGACGATCTTTCTCGACGAAGTTGGGGAAATGCCGCTCGATTTGCAGGCGAAGCTACTGCGCGTTGTTCAGGAAGGTGAGTTTGAGCCGGTCGGAAGTTCCGTCACGGAACATGTGGACGTGAGAGTAGTCGCCGCGACAAATCGAGATCTCGCACAGATGGTGGAGCTTGGGTCCTTTCGCCGCGATTTGCTCTACAGGCTAAACATCTTTCCGATTCATATTCCGCCGCTTCGAGAGCGCGGAAGCGATGTGTTACTGCTGGCAAATCAGTTCGCCGCAGGGTTCGCACGTCAACGGGGAAATGCTGAACCGATTCTGACTGCGCGACACCGGGCCATGCTTCTGAACTACAGTTGGCCGGGAAATGTAAGGGAGCTGCAGAATGTCATCGAGCGGGCGCTGATAACATCTTCGGACGGCCGCACACTCAATTTAGAGCGTGCCCTGCCTGAAGAAGGGAAACGATCATCTGTCCCCGATAACCGCCAACGTACGGCGAGCAGCGCGGGGGATGGGATTCTGACAGCTAAGGACCTTCAGGATCTGGAACGAGCGAGCATTGTGCAGGCGCTAACAATGGCCAAGTGGAAAGTATCGGGTCCGGGAGGAGCGGCAGAGATTCTCGGGATGATACCGAGCACACTTGCATCCAGAATTAAGACGCTCGGAATCAAGAAACCCGCCACCGAGTAGCCATTCGCGAATTTTCGCAATGGGAGGTTGCGAGAATTCGTAATTGGCGTTCGTTCGCAAGGCATTCATCTCTCTCTAATAATCCTAACCTTCAGCAAATCAAGTGACTGCGTCCAGTTTGCCGGTGTGGCACGGGTCTTGCAATGGCGATCTCTATCGAAACGCATGGTGCGAATCGAATTGAAACAGAGACCAAAGGAGATCGAGATGAAGACGACCATAAGCAAGCGGATGAACGGGCTGGACACGACGCAGTTGTTCGAGACGGTCGAGCACATCAAGGGGCAGCCGGAATTGGCGAAATTCAGATTCCGCGCGAGCAACTGGTGGATTGGTGGCACGGTGAATCGCTCGACTGTGCAGGGATTCTACGGCGCGGGACGTGAAGATGACTCTCGCAAGGTACCGTTCGAGTTTACGAGCAGCGAGCCGCCGATCCTCCTGGGCAACAACGAAGGGGCCAATGTCGGAGAGGCACTGCTGCACGCGCTGGCGGGATGCATCACTACGACAACCGTGCTTCACGCCACGGCCAGGGGGATCAAGATCGAATCAATTTCCAGTGAACTGGAAGGGGATATCGATGTCCAGGGAGTTCTCGGACTTGATGAATCCGTTCCGGTGGGATTCTCGGAGATTCGCGTGAGGATGAAAATATCGGCTGATTGCACGGCTGCAGAACTGGATGAACTCATGGAGTTCTCAAAGCTGCACTCTCCGATATTCAACAGCGTGACTCGCCCGGTCCCGGTCCAGCTCGGTTGGAACAAACAGTAGGTACGTCGAAGCAAGATCGAAGCTCAGTGAATTGACGCCAGCGATCACAGAAGATGGCCCCGATCTAGTTTCGGGGCCATTCTATAAATGAAGAGGACCGGTCGCGCAGCGATCAGACTGGGTACAATGACCCGCAGGCTCTTACTCTAGGGCTGAAGCGCTTTCTGGACCAGGGCAGTATCCACATACTGGACGAACTTGACGGCTTTGCCGCCACGAACTGTCCAGACATGGGCGAATTCGGCTCTGAAGCTCTTGCCGGTTGCTTTGTAAGTGCCGCTGTACTGGCCCAAGACAATGACCCTATCGCCTGACTCTAGGAATTCTCTTGGTGCGACTTTGAAGCCGTCCCACTCAGTGCCCAATTTCATGAACACTTTTTCAACGACTTCAGTAGGCCCTGTGTAGGTACCTCCATAGGGAAAGCCCTCGGCCTCCGTCCACTCGATCTTGGGATCCAAGACTGCGAGTACGCCCGGGATGTTCCCTTTGGCGAAATCTGCGTAGCCACCCCGTAGTATTTCCAGGTGATTGAAACTCATAGGCTGAACCTTTCTATTCTCAGAACTGCGGGCAATGCCTTCCTAATTCGCATCCAATATGCGGTCTTTGGACCCCGCGTGGGAAGAAGAATCGTAGAGTCTTTTAGTCCAATACGATCTGACGGAGGAGCCG
Source organism: Candidatus Zixiibacteriota bacterium (assembly GCA_049290195.1). Classification (GTDB taxonomy): domain Bacteria; phylum Zixibacteria; class MSB-5A5; order GN15; family FEB-12; genus FEB-12. The sequence goes on along the minus strand of JBATNE010000197.1, from coordinate 458 downwards.
CAGGTCCGACCGGCAGGGCGCGACGCTGAAGGTAGTCACGGCCAGGATTCAGATCTTTCGGGTGCGGCGCCAGACAGGCTGTACCGATTTGTGCTTGCGCCCTCGGAACGTGGAAATTATACATACCGGCGCTAACTGCACTTCCGCAGTGACCATTCCAGATAAGACGGGTAAGAAAGAAATCACAGGAGGTATCGATCATGGGATTTATCGCAAGCTTGTGGGCCCCCATACTGCTCTCGGCCGTGTTTGTTTTCGTGGTCAGTTCTCTGATTCACATGCTTCTCAAGTATCACGCCAACGACATGAGGAAACTGGCGAGCCAGGACGCTATCCAGGATGCGCTTCGGCCGTTCAATATCCCGCCCGGGGACTACATTCTACCTCGGTGTGACACAACCAAGGAGATGAGATCGAAGGAATATGACGAAAAGCTCACCAAAGGACCTGTCATCGTG
>JBATNE010000196.1:0-5387 GCA_049290195.1 Candidatus Zixiibacteriota bacterium | reverse complement strand
GGCAGTTATGCCGGAAACGATTCTCCTCTGAAGAACAGCTAACAAAACGAGCACCGGTACAACGGCGAGGGTCGAGCCGGCCATCAGATGCTGCCAGTCTATTGCCTGGTGCCCCTGGTACATGGCGAGGCCAACGGGGAGTGTGCGCACCCGGTCACTCTGTGTGAGTATGTATGGAAAAAAGAATGAATTCCAGTTGGTGAAGAACACCTGAATCGCCAAAACAGCCAGTGCCGGCTTGCACACCGGCATGACAACTCGAAACAGAATAGTCAACTCGCCGGCCCCATCAACCCGGGCAGCTTCCTCCATCGATGGTGGAATGGACTCGATGTACTGTTTTACGAGAAATATGCCTATAGGATTGACAAGGAAGGGAAGGATCAATGCCGTGTACGAGTCGTACAACCCTGCCTTGAGACACATCAAATAGAGTGGAATAATCGTGACGTGGGCAGGGATCATGAGAATGGCGATAACGCTCACAAACAGAATCTTATTGGGCAGTGTGCGATGCCGTGCAAGCGTGTATGCGACCATGAAGCAGAACAAAATATTCCCACCCGTAACAACGATCCCCACAAAGAACGAGTTAAACAGATAACGCCCCATATTCATTTGATTGAACAGATCGCGGTAATTCTGAAAGGTCCCGAGGGATGACAGAAGCGTTTCGCCGCTGGTTGAGCCGGTGGGCAGGAATGAAACACGAAGCATCCAGAGGAACGGAAAAATCGTTGCGATGAGAATTACTGTCGCAACGAGATAACGGGCGGTCAGCCCCAGCGCGGATCTATTTCTTACCACGTATACGATCCCTTCTGCCTGAGGAGGGCAAACTGGATCAGGGAAAAGACGCCGATTACGACGAAGAGGATATAGGCGGCGGCTGAGGCGGTTCCGAACTCAAACTGAGTGGTCAGGCCGCGCTGGTATATTTCATAGACCGTGGTCGATGTATTGAACTTCCCTCCGGTCATTACGAAAATCTCGGTAAATACCTGAAACGATTTTATTGAATTCACGACTACAACGAACAACGTCACCGGTTTGAGCAGGGGAAGCGTGATGGACCAGAACTGGCGGAAATGGGACGCGCCGTTGATTTCGGCTGCTTCATACAACTCATCCGGTATCGCCTTGAGACCGGCCAGGAAGATCAACATGTAATATCCGACCGACATCCAGACATCCATCCCCATGATCGCCCAGAGCGCAGTTCGGTTGTCGTACAGAAATCCGTTTTCAGGTGACGGAATGCCCACCATGCCCGCCAGCAGACCGATATACCCCCCCCGGCTGTACAGGTTGGTAAAAATAAGGGAGACCACGACCAGCGACGTAATCGAAGGGATAAAGTAGGCCGAGCGAAAGAACCCCTGCCCTTTGAACTGGGCGTTTAACAGGAGGGCCAGCAGCAGCGATATGATGGTCGTCGCCGGTATTGTTCCACCGACAAAAACGAACGTGTTGACCAGCGACGAAATGAATGCGCGGTCGTGCAGGAGGGACGAATAGTTGGCAAGTCCAACCCAATGAAATCCGTCCTGCAGCAGCTGATAATCGGTGAATCCGACCAAGAACGAATAGCCAATGGGAAACGCCCAGAAAACGAGTAAGGTCAGAGACCAGGGAAGTCCGTAGAGAAAAGCAATGCCTCTACGGCTTGGCATTTGCCTTTGCCCGAGCTTGCATGATACCTACGTTCGCTTCCCATAGCCCGGTTGCTATCAACTTGCGACCGAACAGGGCATCTTCAATCCCTTTCTCAATCGCATCTTCCATTCCGGGCCAGCCTGGCTCGACCGGCGGGCTCACCGACGATTTGATCTGCTTGATGAAGGTGAGCACGTTGGGATTCGACGTAAAATATGGGTCCTGCTGGGCGATCAAACTGGATGGATTGGCCGAGCGGTTGTTCTTGCAGAATCGAATTTGATTGGCCGGAGTGGTTATGAAATCCAGGAACTTGCAGGCAGCCTCCTGATTGGCCGATTTGGCGCTTACCGCCAACATTTCAGCGCCGAGAAACGACTTACCTGGATATTTGGGGCCGGGAATCAAAGTCGTGAAGAAGTTGAGCTTTCGGTGCTCCAGTTCGATTCGCTTCAGAAGCCAATCTCCCGAGACTATATAGCCAATCTTTCCATCCAGAAACGCGTCTTCGATTCCGCGTTGGTCGGCAACATAGCCGGCAGTGTCACTGAGCATCTTATAAACGTTTAGGGCCTCGATCCCCAATTTGGAAGAAATAATGCAGTACTTGTTGTCATCAGTGAATAGTTGGGCACCGTTGGACCAGAAAAACGGCAGAAATTTCTTGTACAGACGATGCTTCTCGGCAGTATTTGAACCCCAGCCGTAAATCCCGTTGCCGAGTCCTCTGATTTTTATTGCCGCAATCAACAGCGCTTTCCAGTTAAGCGGAATCTGGTCAGGGGCGAAGTTCGCCTTGTTCATCAGGTCCCTGTTGCCAAACAGCACGCGGGTACCCAGAATCCAGGGCTTAGCGTAGAGCTTTCCGTTGTAGTCGGCCATCTTCCAACCTTCAAACGACGCGCTGTCCTTACTCAGGTGCGCTGACAGGTCGGCCAATTTGCCGCTGGCCGCAAATTGTGCCATCCAGTCGGAACCGATTTCCAGAATATCCGGAGCCGTGCCTGAGGCAAATGCGATGGCGATCTTCTCCTGACCATTGGCCCAGGTGAGATCAGTGACATTGACCGCTATATCCGGATTAGCCTTCTGGAATTCTGATATAAAGGAATCAATGGTCGGCTTGATTCCGGGGTCGGTCCAGAATTGCCACCATTCCAGGGTGGTCTTGGCCGACACGTTACCTGCAACGAGGATGAGAATTAACGATAGTATGGCAAGGGCTTTTCTGTTCATGATTCCTCTCATGTTCGTAGGAACAAATATATCCACGGAAGCGGGGAAGAGCCAAGAAAAAACATTAGTTGCTTCGACCGCCGGAAGCCGTCGTTCTTCCCTCTATGTCCGTCTTAAGCGCGTTTCCCATCGTGGCCATTGCCGATCCAGGACCAGGCTGGTTCGATCTGGCCAAAGTCCCGACCCTGTTGGCCGCGCTGGTAGCGTTGGCAGTGGTCTTGTACACAACTTATAGTCGTCGGAGCCGGGAGAAGTTTCGTCCGCGGCCCATCAGCGGATTGAGGGCGGTTGAAGATGCGATCGGTCGTGCCACGGAAATGGCGCGTCCCGTTCTGTTCACGCCGGGATGGGGGGGAGACATCCAGCGCCCCACAACCATAGCGTCAATGAACATTCTCAGTCAGATTGCTGAAAAGACGGCGCAGTATGACTGCACGCTCTATTATCCTACTCACGATCCGGTAATTCAGAGCGTGGCACAGGAGGTCATTCGGGAGAGCTATGCCCGGTCCGGGTTTGCCGATCGATACAGAGACGAGAACATTCGATTCGTGTCTACATCTCAGTTCGGATACGCGGCTGCGGTGGAGGGGATGATCTCGCGGTCCAAACCTGCCGCAGTCTTCATGCTGGGGACTTTTGAGGCGGAGTCGCTCATTTTGGCGGAGACGGGTAACGATGTCGGCGCCATCCAGATTGCCGGCACCGACTCCACCATTCAACTCGCGTTCTTTATTGTTGCCTGTGACTTTACGCTTATTGGCGAGGAATTGTTTGCGGCTTCCGGATACCTGTCCGGCGATCGAGCCATTCTGGCGTCGGTTCGGGCTCAGGACATTCTTAAAATTGTAATCGTTGCATTCCTGGTCGTAGCCATTGTCTGGGGGCTGATCGCCCCAGCCAGTAATTGGTGGCGGTTCTAATGGGACACCGCACGGCTCAACTGGTTTGTACGATTTTCGGGATCCTCGTCTTTGTGCTGTTCTTCACTTCGGGCCCGACGGCAGGTGAACTATCGCTGAAGATCACGAGAGACTATTGGCAAGTTATAGCAGCCTTTGCCCTCATTGTGGGATCGGTCAGTTATCTCAAAGTAAACCTCGTTGAGATTTCGCGAGGAAAAGACAGTCTGTTTCGGATTGTCGGTGTTGCCGGACTGATCATCATGCCGGTATTCGCCATTATCTGGGGAACGCGCCAGGGTTCGCCGTTTATCTGGATGTTTGAGAACGTCCAGGCCCCCATGCAGGCAACTGTCTTTGCACTCCTGGCGTTCTTTGTGGCATCGGCATCACTCAGAGGATTTCGGGCACGATCGGTTCAGGCGGGAATTCTGCTGGCTTCAGCGGCTCTAATCCTGCTGAGCAGAACGGCGCTTGAGGCCACGACCTGGTCGGCGCTTAGTTCAGTTTCGGAGTGGTTTAGAAATTATCCTTCGATGGCGGCTCGCCGCGGAATCCTTATTGGAATCGGTCTCGGTTCACTGACTACGTCACTTCGAGTGATTGTGGGTATTGAACGGACGTGGCTGGGGAGGGGAAAGTGAAACGCATCAGTTCGCGACATTGGACTTTCCTTGGTCTCGCAGTGGTTGTGACTTCCGCCATGCTCTTCGGTGCCAGGCCAATCGCGAAAGTCTCGCCTGAAACCCAGGGAATGTTCAATTATGTAGATTCACTGCCGACCGGGTCAGTGCTCATTTTCTCTTTCGATCATGAGGCATCGGCGTTGCCGGAAATTCGACCGCTGGCTCTGGCAATGCTGAGGCATGCCTTCTCCAAGGGGGATCGCATTATTGGAATTGCGCTCATGGCTGAAGGTACGGCGGTTGGGTATCGGCTCATGGACATGGTAGCTCAAGAATATCACAAGACCTATGGGCAGGACTATGTCTATCTCGGCTTCAAACCACAAGTGCAGGCGGCTATTCTCTCGATGGGGGAGTCAATCCCAAAGACTTTTCCGCGCGACTACTTCGGTCAGCCGGTTGAGTCACTCGCGATTCTCAATTCAATTGCCAATTATGGGAGTATTGCCGGAGTGATTTCGATATCCGATGGGAACCTCGCCACTCATTGGATTGAATACGGACACGCCCGTTTCAATGTACCGGTCAGCGCAGCGGTTACGGCGGCGATGGTCACCAGTTACGATCCGTATGTCTCGAGCGGCCAGCTTAGTCACATGGTTAGTGGATTGCGGGGAGCTGCCGAGTACGAATCACTCCTTGGTACCGGGGGAGGCGGTCAGCGCGGAATGTTGGCCCAATCGATGTCGCATCTGTATCTGTTGGCCCTCATAGTGATCGGAAATGTCCTGTACTTCCGATCGCGGCGGAAAGGGGAGAGGAGCTGATGCAGGCAGGAACTATTGTCGCTGGAATACTGACTCTGGCCATACTCAGCTTTTTGTATCGTGATAATCCGGTCTATAAGTTAGCCGAATACCTGCTGGTAGGTGTGGCCATTGGCTACGCGCTGGTAATTGCCTGGAAC
>JBATNE010000195.1:0-6916 GCA_049290195.1 Candidatus Zixiibacteriota bacterium | reverse complement strand
CGCCTATGTTACTCAGTATCTCTATGCCGCTCAGGGGGGCGACCTCGTGAACGGGAACCAGTATTACAACTATAGCAGCAACACCGGCCGTTCGGTCATTCTCTTTGGTGACCGGATACCTACGCTGACCTGCCCCGAGGATTTCCCCTGGAAACAGCGGTTGATCCTGTCGGTCGATTACGATTATGCCCTGAATGACAAACCGGAGATCTTCACGTTTGACACGACGCTGGTTAATCCCGCGCTCCGTGCGCTGGGCACCGGTGCCGCGGCCACGCTTAAGCCGTCGCTGGATGCGTTCAAAGCCCAGGTCACCAAAATCAGCTCTGATATGTACACGCAGGGATCCATGCTCTGGTTCTGGAACCAGGTGGCCACCAAAACGACCAATAAACTGATCGAACAGAAAGTGATCACTCGGCGCAACAACGGTCAGTACCGGTTTGAATCCCTCAACGGCATTAACATGCAGCAGTGATTGACCATATGAATCGAACGTGCAGCATGACTGGTATTATCGGCTTGGCGCTGCTGGCCGGAAGTTGTGTGGAGAAAACCCCGAATCGCGACTACTATCCGGCAATCAAGGCTCAGATAGTCGAGCTTCAGAATGCCGTCAAGAAACGGGATAGGGGTCCGCTGGAGAAACTGCTCACAACCGATTACGCCGCTCAGGGAGGCGCTGATTCCGTCGTCCAGTTTTCCTTCGGCACTGACCCGTCATTTGTATTCCAGGCGTATAGCAGGGCGGAGATTATCTACACCAATGATCGGGCGCGGGTGGATTGCGTAGTGATCGACACCGCCGGACAAGTCCTGCGGCCGGCATCGCTGACGTTTGAACATGTCAACAACGCCTGGTTGCTCAAGAGAATCGAGCCGCAACTTCCTCCGCCCGTGACTGACTCAGTCAAATAGCACGCTAGCGGAAGCGGAGCCTACCAGCTCCAACCGGAATTCGCCAAAAGAAATGGGCCTGCGAGAATCGCAGGCCCTTCGTATTTCTACGCGAATGTCCGGTCAGCTCTTCTTCTTCTGCGGGCTGACTTCGGCGATCAGCTTGCCGTATTCCTTGGGGGAACTCAGCACTTCCATGGCCCGCTTGACCGATTTGTCGTCCTTGAGCACGATCTGCTCATAGACACCCCGTTCACCGGCGATCGATGAAATGACCTCGCGCTTAATGGCGCGTCGGATATATTCATTCGAGTTGGTGAAGTCGGTTTCCTTTTCCTTTTCGATCAGCGCGTTCATGTTGGCAATAGCGCCCTTGAACGTCTCTTCCTTGTGCTCGGTGGCGACCGCCTTCTGGAGCTGGTCGAGTTCCATCTGCAGGGTCGACTTGTACGTGAATTTCTTGTCCTTCAGGAAATCCTTGAACTCGCTGATGACATTGTCCGTTACCAGGAAATCGGTTTTGGTTTCCGGATGCTTGGTCAGGTAGTCCACCGCGAAATCGAAGAACATTGATTTCCGTTCCAGGTTGATTTCGATAGGCTTCCAGGTCTCCCGGTCGAGCATGATGTCCGGCACGATCCCGCCGCCGCCGTAGACGATCCGTCCGCCGTTCGTGTGGAAGATCTCCCGCTTGGAGATCTCCAGCGAGTCCGCAACATTCAGCGAATCTTCATCGACAAAGGTGTCAGCATGGTCCTTACCCTGCTTTTCAGCCTTCTGAATGCAGCGGCCCGACGGGACATAGTACTTCGCGGTCGTAATCTTGAGAGCGGAATTGGCGTCGATCGGGAATATCTGCTGAACGAGCCCCTTACCATACGTCGTGGCTCCCATAATCAAGCCGCGATCCCAGTCCTGGATGGCGCCGGAGACGATTTCCGACGCAGAAGCGGTTCCTTCATCGACCAGAATCACCAGCGGCTTCTCAGCTGGCCAGATCGGAGGACGTTCGGACTTGTAGTGGCGTTCGGTTTCAGCCGACTTACCGCGCGTGTAAACGATTTCACTGCCTTCCTTGAGGAACAACTCGGCCGTTTCCTTGGCCTGATCCAGAAGACCGCCGCCATTGGAGCGGAGATCGAATATCAACGAAGTAGCGCCCTGATTGTTGAGATCAGTGATCGCCTGACGAAGTTCATGACTGGTTTCTTCGGCGAAGCGGGAAAGGCGAACATACCCTACGGTAGATCCGGGAACCATGCCGGCATAGTTAACGGACTTCAGTTCGATCTGTGCCCGTTCAACTTCGAATTCCATCGGGTCGCCCAGTCCGGCTCGCTTGATCCCCAGCTTGACCGTGGTGCCGGCCTTGCCGCGCATCAGCTTCGAGGCATCGGAAGTCTTCATCCCGTGGGTGTCGTTGCTGTCGATCGACATGATCACGTCACCTGCACGCAGCCCCTTGCGATAGGCAGGCGTACCTTCGATGGGGGAGATGATGATGATCCGATCATCGCGCTGATCGATCATCATGCCGAGACCTTCGTATTTGCCATGGGTGGATTCCATCAGCGCGTCGTACGACGTTTTTTCCATCAGTACGGAGAAACGGTCCAGGTCAGACATCATGCCGACTATTCCGGCTTTGATGATCTTGTCCATGTCCACGTCTTCCATGTACTGGTTCCGGACGAACTGTGCTGTCTGAGAAAGACGGGAGAGGCCGCGGAGGAAATTGTCATTTGTCTTGACTGCGGAGTCCTGTTTGACGGCGTTAGGACCTTCGTCGAGATTGATATGGATCGTATCCGCCCAAATGACTGGTTCGGATTTCTTGGGCAACTGCACGGCGTCGCCAGGGCTGGCTGTCCATATCAGCGCCATGGCAAACAGCGTGATGCCGAGAAGAACACTCGTGTACCGAAACATCCGAACCTCCACTAACTTGCTCTACGTTTACGCCAATGTACTGGTACTTCAAGACTTGTCAAGCCGGACCACATCGGGCAGGTCTTGGGTATCTTATTGCTATTTTAACACTTATGACGCCATTTCGGTTTCGTTACAATGGCGCTGCGTGTAATTTTCCTTATAATACGTTGCCGGGTATGGAATTGCTCCACAGAATTCGCGTCGCACAGCAACTTTTATCACCCTGTATACGTCAACTCTCTTGAGATACAGGTGGTAAGGTCTTTACTTGTATCGGATTAAGCCCGGAATTCGCCACTGGGACCCGGAATAATTGTTCAGGCCATGAACAGGATAGAGTGATGATTCAGCGGTTCAGCAAGACGTTTCCCTTCGCCGTCGCAGCTCATATTCTGCTGCCCGGTCTGGCCCACGCCCTCTACCGTGAATACCTGTTCGGGTTGTTCATCTTTCTCATCATGCAACTTGGCGTGGCGCTCATGGTTGTCAGTTACCTGGTGGATATGCCGGTGCTGGCCAAATGGCTCCTGCTGGGACTCCCGTTTGTCTTCTACCTGTTTTCGTTTGTCGATCTCAGACGGACTGTCCGTGAGAAGAGTGAGAAGATGACGCTTCGCGGCGCTCCACTCGTAGTCGCGCTTCTGGCCGCACTGTGTTTTCAAATGCTGGCACCGGTGTCGCTGGGCAATTTCGCCTGGCGCAATCGCCCGGAGCTGTTCACCGGTATGACCTCCGACTACAGCCCGTACGTAACGAGGGGAAATTACAGCACAACCAATCGGCTCGCCTATCTGGTAGATATACCGTTCATGGATCGTCCATTACTTCACGCCCTCCCGGAGCGTTTCGACTTAATTCGATATCTCGATTCAACCGGTGAACGAAAACTGGGGCTCGTAGTGGGATTTCCGGGGGAAGATGTCTCCTGCACCGACGGGATCCTGACCGCCGGCGACATCATCACGGCGCTGCCGCAACTGCGCGCGGGAAATCTTAGCGGAAGCTGGCCGTTGACACTGGTCGATGATCGATCTATTTTGGTGGCCGATGTCAAACTTGGGACTGTCAACTCCGTTAGTCAAATCAGCGTGGCGACTCTGATCGGACGGGTAGGGCGCCTCTCTCCATGAAAGCTACGCATCTCATTTTCGATCTCGATGGTACACTCATAGATTCCTCTGCCGGCGTTATCGAGGCGGTCAACTATGCCTACGCCCAGGTCGGCCAGACTCCGCCCGATGAAGCGACAATCAGAAAGATCATTGGCTATCCCCTTGAACAGCTGTTTCGCGAACACTCCGACTATCCCGAGCGGGAGCTGTACGACCACTTCCAGGTACATGCCGCCGAATCGGTAGTCGGCGCGACGGTGGCGCTCGATGGCGCCGATGCCACGCTCCGCGCTCTGCATGCTCAGGGATATATCATGGGGATCGCCACGACAAAAATCAGGAGCCACGTCCACAAGATATTGACCAAGCTGGGATGGGAAGAGCTGTTTGACACGTCCATCGGTGGCGATGATGTCCGTCGGGTCAAACCAGAACCGGATGCATTTCTCTTGGCCATGGAGAGGATGAGCACTTCTCCATCGCAGAGTATAGTCATCGGCGATACCGAAAATGATGTCCTGGCCGCCAAGGCAATTCCGATGCGGGTTATTGCGGTCAAATCCCCCTATGGCGGCCACGAGAAACTCGCTGATATGGCGCTCGACCATTTTATCGATCACCTCTCAGAACTTCTGCCGATTCTCGGAAACGGCTTAGGCGATCCCAGGGGGAAACAGAAATGAATCTCCTGATGCATTCTTTCGTAAGTCCGTACGGAACGATCAGAACGGCTGAACTGGATGAACGGCTGGCCTTCATTGCCCTGCCCACTGTCTCTGATTCACCGTTCAAAATGATTCTCACCCGGACATTTCCGGAGGTGGCTATCGACATGGGGGGCAAACTGAACCGTGAAGCCGAACGGCAGTTGCAGGCATACTTCAGCGGGAAGCTGACCCGATTCGATCTCGATCTGGAATGGTATGGCACGCCGTTTCAGCGCCAGGTGCTGAAGGAAGTTGCCGCTATCAAGTACGGTTCTACCCGGAGCTATGGTGAAATTGCCCGGAGAATCGGATCGCCCGGCGCCTCACGAGCGGTGGGAACGGTGAACGCCAGAAACAGAATTCCGCTGGTGATCCCTTGTCATCGGGTAGTGGCCTCGGGCGGCCTTGGCGGCTATGGCGGCGGACTGGATATGAAGAGAAAATTACTTACGTTGGAAGGAGTGCTGGGAGCAACCTCTCTGCCACTCTCAGATATTAACCATGGGGAGCAACGATAGGAAGCCGAACTATGAGCGATCGTACACAGAAATTGGCCCATCTACTGGTGAATTACTCTCTGAAACTGAAAAAGGGAGACCTGTTCAAGATTCAGGGAGAAGTGGTGACACTTCCGTTGATCAAAGCGGTATACGCCGAGGCCCTCAATGTGGGGGCGAATCCGTATGTCATGATTCGTATTCCCGATAACGACGAGCAGTTCTTCGGTTTCGGTACCGATGACCAGCTGTCCTACATCTCGCCGCTGAACAAGCTCGAAGTCGACAAGATGGACGCGCTCATGGTCATCTGGGGAAGCGAGAACTGTCGATTCTTAAGCGGCGTCGACCCGAAGCGGCAGGCATATTTCCAGCGTGCCATGCGCCCGATCATCCAGAAGCGACTCGCCCGAATGGGGAACGGGTCGCTTAAATGGGTCGGAACGCAGTTTCCGACGATGGCCGACGCCCAGGAAGCGGATATGTCGCTCAAGGCATATGAAGATTTCGTCTATGGCGCCGGCCATATCGATTCGGCAGATCCGGTCAAGCACTGGAAGAAAGTCGAAGCTGAGCAGGGGAGACTGGCCAAGATCCTCAACCAGGTGGATCAGATTCATGTCCGTTCCAACGACACCGATTTGAAACTCCGCGTCAAAGGACGCAAGTGGATCAGCTGTCACGGGACAGAGAATTTCCCCGATGGTGAAATCTTCACCGGCCCGATCGAAAACAGCGCCGAAGGACATATTCGGTATACGTATCCGGCCAACTATCTCGGTCGAGAAGTGGTCGATGTGCGCTTTGAATTCCGCAAAGGAAAAGTGGTCAAGGAGTCGGCTGCAAAGAATGGCGAGTACCTGACTACGATGCTCAATATGGACAGCGGCGCGCGGTTTGTCGGTGAATTTGCGATCGGCACCAACTACGAGATCAAAAAATTCTCCCGGAATATCCTGTTCGATGAAAAGATCGGCGGCACCTGTCACCTGGCGGTGGGCGCCTCGATCCCGGAATCCGGCGGCAAGAACAAGAGTTCGCTGCACTGGGATATGGTCTGCGATCTGCATCATGGCGAGATCACAGCCGATGGAAAGACCATTTACCGGAACGGCAAATTCACGATTTAGTATTGGTCGCGACAACTTATGTCCAAAAGAAAACCGGCTCATGGGCCGGTTTTCTTGTATTCACGACTTGTTAAGGATCCTTACGGGTTTACCGGAGGCGGGGTTCCTGTGGTCAGGTAGGAGACCATCGCTGAAAGATCCGCCAGGCTAACCTCCAGGTCGGCGTTCCAGTCCCCGGACTGAATCGCCGGCAAGGTCGCCGATCCACCGGTCAGATAGGAAACCAATCGACTCAGGTCCGCCAGGTTTCGAACATTGTCCCGGTTCATGTCTCCTCGGGGAGTCGGTTTGGTGTTGTAGGCACCGGGAACGATTGTCGGCGTGTAATTCACTTTCGGTGATGTCATCTGAATGCCTGCCAGGTCCATGACGGCACTGTCCACCACATCGCTGAGACCACCAAGATCATAGGGATGAGAAGTCATATACAATTTGAGCAGCTCACCGTCGCCGGCTGGCAGAATCGCTTCCAGATTGGTATCGATATCAAGCTGAACGCGGAAACGGTTGGTCCCCGGATCAAAAGCGGTAATGCCGAAGCTGGGATATGATACAATTCGGGCTCCGGCCACAATCGAATCAAGCGTGATCCGAAGCGGGCTGGTAGCGACCTTGAACGGCACAACCAGGTGAACCAACGG
>JBATNE010000194.1:0-10802 GCA_049290195.1 Candidatus Zixiibacteriota bacterium | reverse complement strand
AGGTTTCATCTACAGTGACAGCTTGTCCCTTACCACACCGTTCCTCGTTCAGGGGCAGCGATACTACTGGCATGTCAAGACCATCGACTCTGCCGGATTCTACACGAATTACAGCACGGGATCAAACTTCCTGTACCGAACGTATGTATGCGGTGACGTGAATAACAGCGGAAGCGTGCCTGATCTCAGTGACCTGTCGGCGCTGGTATCATACCTGACGGTCGGTTCTCCGACTCCGCCGATATTGCAGGCTGCCTCGGTCAATTGCAACGGCACTATTGATCTGTCCGATCTTTCGGTCATGGTTGCCTACCTGACTGGAGCAGGGGTAACGCTCTGTTGTCAGTGACAGACTAAACTCTCTTGGATACAGAGGACCAGCCGCAGGCTGGTCCTTTTCTTTTGTGTCTGCTTTCGCTCGGACGACGTTAGCCATATATTGGCGCCGTATGTTTGAGCCCGACCCGAACAAAATTGCGACCGACAGCGCTGTATTTGAGACAGCTCGATCCCGCATGGTTGCGGAGCAGATTGTGCGTCGAGGAGTGAGAGACGCCGAGGTATTGCGCTTGATGGCGCAGATCCCGCGCCACCTGTTTGTCCCGGATGATCTGGTCGAACGGGCGTACGAAGACTCACCATTGCCGATCGGTTTTCAGCAGACGATATCCCAGCCGTACATAGTTGCCTCAATGACTGAACATCTGCAGATACAGAAGCAGCACCGCGTGCTTGAGATCGGAACCGGTTCAGGCTATCAGACTGCCGTTTTGAGTGCTTTAGGCGCCGAGGTGTATTCTGTTGAGCTTGAAGAAGTACTCTCGCATCGAGCGGAGAAGCTGCTGTCACAGTTGGGGTTTGGCAAGGTGCAGTTCCGCGTTGGGGATGGCAGACTGGGTTGGCCGGAAGAAGCGCCGTTTGATCGGATTCTGGTGGCAGCAACGGCATCGGACATGCCGGCGGGCCTGGTGTCCCAGCTTGGCCCGAATGGCCGCATGATCATTCCGGTCCGGGATACTGAGGGGCAGGAGCAATGGTTGACGCTGGTGACCCGAGATCGGAGTACCATCGTAGAGGAGCGGTTGTACAGTGTGCGATTTGTGCCGCTTCGAAGCCCGGACTGTGACCAGTGAGCGAATTATTTGGGTGGTCCACCACAACTTTAGACTGATTCATTCGTACTGACCAATAATGTCAACTTTCGATAAGTAACATGTCATCACACACTAAGGAGAGCGAGTATGCGCGTTAGGCGATTTGGCCTCGTGATAATCATGGCATGGATTGTAGTTCTGGCGAGCGGAGCTTTTGCCCAGCAGCTGGAGTACACCCCTACCGGCATCAAACATACCCCTGCCGGGCCGCCCCCCAAACCAGCAGGTGGGGACGAGAAGCCATTCAAGGAGCTAATCAAGGACCGTGTGGCCATGCCCGGGCTGTTCACGTTCTATTTGGACACCCTGTCCAACTCAGTCTACATGGCCATCAAGCCGTCGCAGCTTGAGAAAGTCATGCTGATGGGTGAGACCGTCTCTAAAGCGGACGGCGCCTTCTCAGATAACGGCTCAATGGCCGAGACTTCGCCGATCTATTTCCGCCGGGTTGGCAAGAAAATCCTCATGTTAGAAAAGAATCTTCGCCTTCGCGCCGACAGTACAACCGCCCTTAGTAAAGCCGTGCCGAGCGCCCTCAGCGACCAGCTGATCGCATCGGTCAAGATAGAGTCCAAACCGCAGGATTCGACCAATGCCGTGTTGGTTGATCCGTCCGCCTTCTTTGTTCGCGACGTGGAGAATGTCGGGTTCTTCCTTAATCAGGGTGGAGCCACCGGGATCAATCTCGATCGCGAAAACAGCTATTTCGAGAAGATCAAGAGCTTCCCGGAAAATTCAGAACTTGACGTCAAGCTCGCTTACAAGACAAACAAGCCTCAGAATGCGCCGACGCTTCAGAATCCGTATGCTTTCTATCATACGTATCACTACTCTCTCTCCATGCTTCCGGAGAGCGACTATGTCCCGCGCGTCGCGGACGACCGCGTTGGCTATTTCATGACAATGTACCAGGACTATTCCAATTTGGATCGCGAAACGCCGTATGTCCGGTATATCGATCGCTGGAATCTGAAGAAGAAAGATCCGGCGGCCGCCCTTTCCGAGCCGGTGAAGCCGGTGGTGTACTGGGTGGAAAACACGGTACCGGAAGAGTTTCGCGCCGATGTTGCTCAGGGGATCGAATTCTGGAACAAATCGTTTGAAAAGATCGGCTTCAAGAACGCAATCGTGGCCAAGCAGATGCCTGACACTGCGACATGGGACCCGGCCGATGTGCGGTACAATACCGTTCGCTGGATGATCATGCCCGGTGGCGGATACGCAGTCGGCCCGCATCGCGCGAACCCGTATACCGGTGAAATTCTCGATGCCGATATCCGCGTCTCGGCGGACTTCATCAGATACATGTTCAACAACATGGAGAAGTTCATCGCACCGGTATCCTTTAACGGCAACATGGTGCAGGAACGGAAGCCGAACGATGTTCTCCCCCAGAACTTCGCGGAGCTGTGCAATTATGGATCGGAATCTGCCATGGAAGCGGCCTTTGGGCTGGCTTATCTGCAGGCGGCGAGCGGCGACCTGGCCAACAAGGACTCGATCTGCCAGCGGTACGTGCACGAATATGTCGTCCAGCTGGTATCGCATGAAGTTGGTCACACGCTGGGGCTCCGACACAACTTCAAAGCGTCGACCGTCTATTCTCTCGAGCAGATCAACGACCCGAGCTTCACCAGAGTTCACAGCGATGTCGGAACGACGATGGATTACGCCGCACCGAACATTGCCGGCAAAGGAAAGCCGCAGGGTGAATTCTACGGAATCGTTCCGGGTCCGTATGACGACTGGGTCATTGAATACGGCTATTCCGATTTTGGAGCAAAAACGTCCGCCGAAGAACTGCCGAAACTTCAGGCAATCGCCTCCCGCGCCGCTGAGCCGCTCCTGGCTTATGCGACCGATGAAGACGCTTTTTCGGGCAGCACTCGAGGTGTCGATCCGACCGCGAACCTGTTCGATCTCGGCAACGATCCGCTTCGATTCTCCGAACACAAGATTCAGCTGACGCGTGAGCTTTGGACCAACGCCATCAAGGAATTCGAGAAACCGGGCAATCGGTATCAGAAGCTCCTGGCAGTGTTCACCAACGGCTGGCGCGCGTACTCAGAGACAGCTCAGCTGGCGCCGAAGTTTGTGGGTGGGCTTTACACCTCGCGCGACCATATCGGCGACCCGAACGGACGTCTTCCCTTCCGACCGGTTTCCGCAGCCGAACAGAGACGCGCGCTGAAACTGCTGAATGACTACATCTTTGCGCCGAATGCCTTCGATCTCCCGGCCGACCTGTTGAACAAACTGGGCCCGGAACGGATGGCAGATTTCACCGGTTCGGTGTACAGTTCGCAGATTGACTATCCGTTCCAGCAGGTCGCTTTGAATGTGCAGAATCAGGCGATCGGCCGGTTATACGATCCGATGACGCTTGGCCGCCTGATGAACAACGCCAATCGCGTTCCGGCTGGCGGAGATCGGTACACCATGTATGACATGTTCACCGACGTACGCAACGCCATTTGGACGGAGGCGCTGAAAGGGACGAGCGCGAACAGTTTCCGCCGTCAGTTGCAGATCCTCCAGTTGAATGAACTGATCGACATTTATCTCAGCAGTCCGGCGGAGTATCCGACCGACGCACGCACGCTGGCTTCCAATGATCTGAATATCATTGAAGCGGCAGCGCGATCGGCTTCGACCGGATCGGTCGATGAGATGTCGAAGGCCCATTACCGCGAGGTGGTTCGCCAGATCGCGGCTGCCAAGTCAGCTCAGAAGCAGTACAACTAGAGTCAATTCACATGTAACTTGATTCGATCAAGTTGCCGCGTATTATTAGGGGCCGGATCACGAGATCCGGCCCTTACTCTTTGCACAGGATGGGCCCAATGAACGACATTCTCACATTTCTTAATAGCCATGTGTCAGTACGCCAGTTCACCGGCAAGCCAATTCCGGATCAGGACGAGACGCTGATTCTCACCACGGCCCAGCGGTCGCCGACTTCGTCCAATCTGCAGGCATATTCCATTGTCTCGATTCGCGACCAGGCCAAGAAGGATCGTCTGTCCAAATTGACCGGGAATCAGGCGCATGTGGCGCAATGCTCCCTCTTCCTCGTCTTCTGCGCCGATCTGTATCGGCTGAGCCTGCTTAATGCCAAGCGGGAGTATCCGTTCTATGGTGAGTTTGTCGAAGCAATGCTGGTTGCCACAGTTGACACCGCTCTTGTAGCAGACCGTGCTCTTGAGGCGGCCCAGGCGCTCGGATATGGCGGCGTCATGGTTGGCTCAATTCGGAATTTTCCGCAAGAAGTCTGTGAGCTGCTGGAGTTGCCGGAACTGGTGTTTCCGGTGATGGGGATGTCGCTCGGTGAACCGGCTTCCAAGGGGAAGGTCAAACCTCGTCTCCCGCTGCAGGCGATCAATTTCAAGGAGACATACAAGCCGGAACAGATCCCGCCGGCAATCGAAGAGTATGACCGGATGATTGATGAGGTCGGGCATTTGAAAGGACGAGAGGTCTCGCCCGATAAGTATCCTGATTTCGACGGGAATTACACGTGGTCCGAGCATACGGCCAGGCGGATGGCGAGCGATGCTCCACTCACCCTCAGGCCGCACATGATGGAGTTCCTGCAGAAGCGCGGGTTCATGCTGAAATAAGCGGCACGTACAAAAAGTAAAAAGCCCGCTGTTGGAGCGGGCTTTCGCGTTTAGTCTGGAGACTTCATTTCTTTGGAGTCTTCTTCTCCCCGTTCGAAGCCAGGGTGCGGATCGCCGTTCCGGGCTGGGAGACTTTGAACAAGTTGCGCGATCCACGGCCGGCGCCACCGTTGCTGGCAGCGAAGAAATACTTGATATACTGCCAGGCATCTTCGGCTTTCTCAGCATAGACGAACAGCTTGAGGTCTTCCTCGTCGATTGTGCCTTCGGCCACCAGACGGTCAAAATCCAGCACTGAGCGCCAGTACTTCTCACCGAACAGGACGATCGGGAGCGGCTTGACTTTCCTGGTCTGCACCAGGGTCAGCGCTTCGAACAGCTCATCGAGCGTTCCGAATCCTCCGGGGAACGCCACCAGCGCCTTGGCTCTAAGCAGGAAGTGCATCTTGCGGATGGCGAAATAGTGGAACTGCATGCAGAGTTCCGGCGTGATGTAGGCATTTGGCTCCTGCTCCATCGGCAGGGTGATGTTCAGTCCTATGGATTTGGCGTTGACATCGAACGCACCGCGGTTGGCGGCTTCCATAATGCCGGGTCCGCCGCCGGTGACGATAACGTACTCGTGCTTGCCGCTGGACTGGACTTCTTCGGACACCAGTTGACCGAATCTGCGGGCTTCATCGTAATACTTGGCCTTGTCCATCAGCGATCTGGCAATTGCCAATCTCTTCTTGTATTCCTGATTCTTGGGGTACAGGCGAGCATGATCTTCGGCTTCTTTGAGTTTTGCTCTGGCAGCCTTGGGCTCGGCGATGCGGGTGGATCCGAAGGCGACGATAGTCGACTCAATGCGATGTTTGCGGAAGATCAGTTCCGGTTTCTGGAGTTCGAGCTGAAGTCGGATTGGCCGCAGTTCTTCCCAGTTGAGGAAATCAAGGTCGCGATAGGCAATTTGATAGGCAGACGACGCTTTGAGTTTGGCCTGTAAACGTTCCGTGTCCAGGTGCTTTTTGTGCACAGGTGGCATCCGTGTCCCTTCTCCGCATCCGGCGGAGCTGAAAATTCACGGGAGAGACGTTCGTGTCTCTCCCGGCCTTTGACGGCGATCTTTATCTACCCGGTTGAACGGAAAGTACTAGACTGTCGTCTGCATTTCCGAATAATACTCTTCGATACTCAATCCCAGCGGAACGCCGAGACAGACCCCCATAGCGGTGGCCGTTTTCACCCAGGGGTGATCCGGGGTGACCCGGCGCTGTTTGCCGGCAACGGTACTTATCGGGACGCTGGTGATGGCGTTCTGACGGACGGCCACCATTTGGCCGTACTCGCCTCGAGCGATTATGTGCACAGCTTCGACTCCAAGCTGAGTGGCGAGCAGTCGATCTGCCGGGCTCGGGGCGCCGCCGCGAACCAGATGACCAAGAATAGTCACGCGGCTCTCGACATTCATGACCGCTTCGATCTGTGCTGCCAGTTGGTGCGAGATTCCGCCGAGGCGAATGGCATCGGGAGAATTCTTCACCATGCGGCTGACGACCATACTTCCACCGGCCGGTTTGGCACCTTCGCCAATGATGACGATCGAGAAATTCTTCCCCTGTGATTTCCTGAGTTTAACCTGTTCGCAGACGGAATCGAGTTCATAGGGAAATTCGGGGATCAGGATGATGTCGCCACCGCCGGCGAGGCCGGAGCCCAGAGCGAGCCATCCCGCGTATCGACCCATTACTTCGACAATCATCACGCGGTGATGCGATTGGGCCGTGGTATGAATCTTGTCGATTGCTTCGGTAGCGGTGTGCAAGGCGGAATCGAACCCGAAGGTAACATCGGTGCCGACGAGATCGTTGTCGATCGTCTTCGGGACACCGACAATCGGCATTCCTTTGGCGCAGAGCCCGGCTGAGGCCGCCATGGTTCCGTCGCCGCCTATGGCGATCAAGGCATCGAGTCCAAGGGACTCGAAATTCAACAGCGCCTGCTGGGAGCGGTCCAGGTGGACATAGCCATCCCCTTGCAGGACCGGATAGTTAAACGGATCGGCACGGTTTGAGGTGCCGAGGATGGTCCCGCCCTGCGACAGCAGTCCGGGGACATCTTTCATATCGAGCGTGCGGAAGCGGTTTTCGACGACACCTTCGTATCCGTCGAAGAAGCCGATAACTTCAATACCGTATTCATTTTCAGCCGTTTTGACGACCGCGCGAATTACCGCGTTTAGCCCCGGACAGTCACCGCCCCCTGTCAGGACACCGATTCTCTTGCGTTTCCGATTCATATGCTCCAATTCTACAACAAAACCCGGTCAAGGAAAATAACAATTGGCATGATTGCCTTCATGTTGTACGTTATTATCGGCATCAGGGTCAAGCCCTTAAGCTGTTTAGGGACATAATAATACCCCCGGCCGTGAATTTTCCGCCAGGCGGTTAACTTATCGGCCAACAGTACGATACTGTCACAAAGGGGTATGGGGTTCTAAATCTTGTCCTGCAAGGATGTGTACAAGGTGGTCTATGCGCGTTAAACAGTTTCTCGTTTTGCCGAAACTTCCTGATCGAATAAAACCGCTCCAGGAGATGGCTCACAATCTGTGGTATTCCTGGAATTGGGATATCGTCCGGCTCTTCGTTCGTCTCGACGCCGACATGTGGGAATCCAGCTATCAGAATCCGGTGGAGATGCTCTCAAGGCTTCACCAGGATGCCCTGTACAAAGCTGCTCACGATGATGCGTTCCTGGTCAGTCTCGACCGCGTCTATGAACGATATCAGGATTATCTGATTCGCAAAAAGTGGTTCCACTATAAGTACGGCGAACAGGAAAAAAGAACCATCGCCTACTTCTCGCTCGAATATGGTCTCGACACCGGTCTGCCGGTCTATAGCGGCGGTCTCGGGGTCCTCTCCGGCGACACGCTGAAATCGGCATCGGATGTCGGTCTTCCGATGGTTGCGGTCGGTTTGCTCTACCGTTATGGCTATTTCCGCCAGTTCCTCTCCAGCGACGGCTGGCAGCAGGAACGGTATGAAGAGAACGACTGGTACCACATGCCGGTTCAGCTGGTCAAGAACGCCAAGGATGAGCCGCTTCGCGTATCGGTCGAACTGGACGGCACACCGGTTCAGTTACAGATTTGGAAAGTAATGGTCGGTCTTACTCCGTTGTATCTTCTGGATTCCAACATCCCTGAGAATTCCACCAAGGCCCGCGAAGTGACTTCCGTTCTGTACGGTGGTGACAAGGACATGCGGGTGCGGCAGGAAATCGCACTTGGCATCGGCGGCGTGAGAGCTCTGAATGCACTGGGAATCAAGGCTGACATTTACCATTGCAACGAAGGTCACAGCTGGTTTTTGACTCTGGAACGGCTTCGAGTGCTGATGCAGGATCATGGCCTCTCATTTGCAGAAGCATCATCGTATATCTGGGCGACCAGCGTATTCACGACCCATACGCCGGTACCGGCCGGAAATGAACGATTTGATCCCGTACTCCTGTTCAGGTATCTGGGAGACACCGTCAAGCAACTCGGCATTAGCTGGAAGGACTTCCTTTCATTTGGCCGGGTCAATGTGGCCGATGAAAACGAACCGTTCTGTATGACGGTTGCGGCGCTGAAATATTCAGCGGCAGCCAACGGCGTTTCCAAGCTTCACCAGCGAGTGAGCAAAGACATGTGGCATAATATCTGGCCGGGTCTTCCAAATCAGGAAGTACCGATCAAGGGGATCACCAACGGCGTGCATATAGCGTCGTGGCTGTCACATGACATTTCCGAATTGTACGAATCGTACTTCGGTCCCCGGTTTACGGAGCGTCCGGGTGCCCCGGAAGTCTGGGAGAAAGTCGACAAGATTCCGGATATCGAACTCTGGCGTGTGCACATGCGCCGTCGGGAACGGTTGGTATTCTTCGCTCGCAAGCGGCTGGCCCAGCAATTGGCCAGACGCAGTTCCACGCAGCTTGAGATGCAGCATGTCGAGCAGATACTGGATCCGCAGGCGCTGACGATCGGCTTTGCACGTCGGTTCTCGACCTACAAGCGCGGCTCGCTCATGTTCTATGATCCGGACCGTCTGGCCCGCATTATCAACAATGAGAAATGCCCGGTGCAGATTATTATCGCGGGCAAGGCACATCCGCTGGACAATCCCGGCAAGGAGATCATCAAGAAGATCATCACCTATCTGGGTGAAGAACGGTTCCGTCACCGGATACTGTTCCTTGAGGATTATGACATCAATGTCGCCCGGTACCTGGTGCAGGGTGTCGATGTCTGGCTGAACAATCCGCGCCGACCGGAAGAAGCTTCAGGAACCTCGGGAATGAAGGCTGCCCTCAACGGCGCATTGAATTTCTCGGTGCTCGATGGCTGGTGGGACGAAGGATACAACGAAGAGACCGGATTCAAGATCGGCAACGGCGAGGAGTACGATAACGCCGAGATTCAGGACAAGCTTGAAGCCGAATCGTTCTACAATTCTCTCGAACGGAATGTAGCGCCGTTGTTCTATAACCGGAACGGGCGCGATTACCCTGCCGACTGGGTGACCATGATGAAGGCATCGATCAAGATGGCGGGGCAGAAATTCTCCGCGCATCGCATGATCATGAACTATACCGACATGTTCTACATTCCGGCGCTCAAGGCGGCGCAGGAGCTTTCGGCCGACAATTTCGCGCTCAATCGCGAAGTGACTTCATGGCTGGATCGGATCAGCCACAGCTGGGAGAAGATCGCCATCACCGATATCCAAATGCCGGAGATCGGCCCGACCGTGACGATCGGGCAGAAGATCCCGATTCGTCTTCGCCTTTATCTTGATAGCATCCCGCCGGATGATGTCAAAGTTGAGATCGTGTCAGGGCGGCTCAGTTCGCAGGAGCAGCTGATCAGCCTGAATCCGACTGTGGCCCAACTCAATGGGAATAAGCGGAACGGTGACACACCGGAAGGAACGTACGAATACACCGGCGAAGTGGTTTGCCGGGAGTCGGGACGGTTCGGAATTACGGCACGCATTGTGCCGAAGAACGACCACCTGATTCACACCAAGCGGCCGAAGTTGATCAGCTGGTGGTAGTCGATACCTACAAAGCGAAATGCCGCCCCTCAGAACGAGGTGGCGGCATTTTTTTGTCGAAAGGAATCTGAAATCGGTCAGTCTTCTTCGTAATCACGACCAAATGAGTTAGTCATGGACTGGGCACGCTCGATGAGGCTGCAGAGTTCACGGGTCTGTTCAGACGGCTTTTCGCTGGAAGCGCGGCGGGCGATTTGCAGCACACCGGCGAAACAACCATCGGTGAACTCCGTCCCCTTCAACAGTTCGGCGAACCGTGTAGCTGCCACGGCCAGGCGGAATTGCGGACGAGCGCCGGCGAAAGACGTAATATGGCGCGGCATCACGACATCCTGGCTCACTTCGGTGACTTCTTCCTGGGCCAGATTGGTCCACCGGACATTGATGGTCGCGAGTCTGCTTTCACGACCGCGACGGCTCAGAATCAGCTCATACAGCGCAGTTACTTCGTGTCCGGCCTTGATCTCTCCCCCGTCCTGCTTGTTGTCACGGAACTTGTTGTCAGCAACGGCTCTGTTTTCATATCCGATCAAACGATACGAAGAGACCGTCGACGGATTGAACTCCACCTGGATCTTGACGTCGCGAGCCAACAGCTGCATGGTACTGACCAGTTGGCCTGCGAACAGCTTCTGTCCCTGTTCGTCGTTGTCGATATAGGCGTAGGAGCCGTTCCCCTGCTTGGCAAGCTGTTCCAACAGGACGTCGTTGTAATTACCCATACCAAAGCCAAAGGTCGAAAGAGTCAGTCCCTTGCGGGCGAACTGGTTGATTTCTCTCATGATTGCTTCCGGGCTGGTCCGGCCAACATTCGCGACACCATCACTCAAGAGAATGACGATGTTATTGGCACCCGGAGTGAACTGCTGATTGGCCACCTGATAACCGAGTCTCAGGCCGGCTTCGGCAAAGGTCGAGCCGCCTGGATAGAGGCTGTA
>JBATNE010000193.1:0-4387 GCA_049290195.1 Candidatus Zixiibacteriota bacterium | reverse complement strand
CTTTGAGTATGCCAACGGCGGCACCATGTTCCTCGATGAAATCGGCGACCTCGATATTACGACCCAAGGTAAACTGCTCCGGGTTCTCGAGTCCGGCGAGTACCAGCCGATCGGGTCACCGGAAACCCGATACACCGACATCCGCCTGCTGTGCGCCACACACCGGAACCTGGAAGACCTGGTCAAGCAGAAGCTGTTCCGCGAAGATCTCTACTACCGACTCCGTGGTGTCGAGATACGCCTTCCGGCGTTGCGCGACCGCCGCGAAGACATCCCGCTCCTGGTCGAATTCTACAAGGATGCTGAGACCATAGCCAAAGATAGACCGCCCAAATATATCGATCCCGTCGCCCTTGAACTACTCGTCAACTATGACTGGCCGGGGAATGTCCGTGAACTCGAAGATGCCATCAAGTCAATCGTCCTGCTCACCGATTCCCATCTGATTCTCGCCTCCGATGTTGCCTACCAGCTTAAATTGAATATGAATTCGATTCCGGACCCCCGCGAAGATCGCTTCCTGGCCAGGCGAGTGAGGGAGTTCCGGCGCAATTGCATCGTCGAAGCGCTCTTTGAGACCAGGAATAATATCAGCAAAGCCGCAACTATTCTCGGGGTCGATCGAGCCAACCTTGCCAAAGAAATCAAACAGCTGGGTATTCCTCTGGACTGATCTTACCTCGACCTAACCACCATCTTGAGGTAACCGGTACCCAGCCGGCCTCTCCCGAATTTCTCCCGCACTCACTTTGCGTGTGAAGCGCAATGACTTACCTGTCCGAGTCAATCTCCCGATTATTGGCACACAAGTTGTATCACATAAATCAAAGAGAGAATGCAATCGACGGTGCATCCGTCGTGAAAATGATATTTGCAGCTTTGATTTTCCCGCCGGGGATAGTTGGAGGGGATACGGCCTCCGAAACCGGAATCAATTCCGTTTTCGCGGGTTGTGCTGGCGGCCGAGCACGTCTTGACCGCCAGTCTTTTTTTGCCAGTACACGTTGTCGGATAAATACGGTCTAATTTAGGCCGGAGCATGGGGGGAGGCTCCTGCCCTGAGCAATTCCCCTCAATTCAACAGAGAATCAGCCCGCTTCGCTATCGACACCAGCTCCCAGTATGGCGCGACATACCCTTTCTCTTTCCTGAATCGATCTGCCTCAACCGCGATTCTCGATGTCAACTCCGCGTGCTTCGCCGAGTACCACTCGTTTCTCAGCGCTCCGGTCGCGGACATCCCTTCCGGCACCGGTCCGATCCTGTCTATCCAGTTCAAACCGACACTGTACGCCTTGAGCACTCTTGCTACCGGCAACAGAAACCAGTCGTACGATAACTCCAACCCTCGGTCGGCATCTTCGAGCATCTGATCGGTCGCAGCATTGTCGATCTGGTCTTTCGCCAGCGTCTTGGGGGACCGCCACTCCGCGACCACTTTCAGTTGCGGATCATATTCCAGGTCCGATGGTTCCTGCGTCTCGAAATGTGTCACCCCAAACGCCCCCAGCCATGACCTTATCCCCGGCGATGATATATGCGACATCCCCATCCAGAGCTTCATCCCAACCGCGCGATACCCATCCGATGCCACTTCCGAACAGAACAACTGCGATGGATCATCATAGTCCATCTGGAAGTCGTACGGCACATGTCCTGCCCGTACTCTGTCGACCGCGTATCTCGCCGCCTTGTGCGGCACCATCGGATCGGCCACAATCGCCGCAAGGTCCGGCCGCACTCTGAGCACCATCACCCGCAATTTGGTGTCGCCGAGATATTCATCGAGCGATGATATCACTACCCCTCGTTCAATATGCGACTCGACTATCGATGCCTGCCCGCTTGCCGAGTCGACATATGCCAGCGCGATGTGGGAGAAGTTCCCCGGGAAGTCGTTCCCACGTGCTATGAGCGCCGAAGTCGGCGCGCCACCCCGTGACACAAGTATGTCGCCGCTGTGAATCGTCACGCCGAGCACCATTGTTGAAGGGGTTGCTGACGCCACATCTTCAGCCATCGTCATTCCGGCGACTGAGTCTTCGGGCAACTGCAGCATGATCTGTTCGATCGCCGTCCGCCCGCCATAGAGTAAACGATACAGCCTGACCCGCGCCTGTTGATCAGTCAAATCCCAATTCGCCGATTGCCTCTTGAGATTCGATCTGAGTCGGTTAAACAGCGTGCCATAGGCAGTCAGCTTCTCCCGACAGGCACCGATCTCCGGCCCAAGCTCGAACATGGTCTGCTCGATCCGGTCATAGATCGAATCCGGTGCGCCATAGGCAGCCAATTCCAGCGAGTCAACCTTGGCCGCTAGCTCTGTGAGCGATGAATCAATCCTGGGTGCGAGCATGGAACATCCCGCATTCCGCGCCTCGGCGTACTTCTGTTCCAGCGCCTGCCAGTACTGGTCCTGCTTCCAGACAAACGGCGTCCGCGCCTTCTCCGCCGGGATCTTGTTCGATGATTCCGGTATCAAGAGCACGAGGTAGAGGAGCACCAGGCTGGCGAGTAGCCATTTGAGTATTCTCATGGGATTACAATCTCAGTGATCGCCCGACCCAATTCAAGTTTGTTGTGGTGGAGCCTAGTTGTAGGTCGGGTTCCGATTTCCGCCAAGCGGGAAGAGAAACCCGACAGCGGCGGCGCGAACAAAAAAAACGCCGGACATTCCTGCCCGGCGCCACAAAGGACCGAAGAAATTTATTCTCGATTGCTCTTACATCACCCAGTCGAGCCCAACACCGATATAGAACGGATACCCCACCTGCACCCGCCCCGCCATTTTAGGCTTGAGCCAATACCGAAGGCCACCGGCGCCGGTGAATCCGACACCCGATGAATACCCAGCCGAATACAGATTCTTGTAGCTATTGCCGGAGTTGTCGCTGTACGACCCGCTCCAGTGGAAATATCCCAATCCCGCCTTCAGATACGGATCGAGTTTTGGGTTGGTCTTCACGATGAAATGGTATGATCCGGCCGCAAGCACCCCGATAAAGGTGTACTTCCATTTGTAGTTGGTCGCGCCAGCCGAGTACTTCTCGGAGAATCCGGTGTAGGAAACTTCGCCGCCGATTCCCCAGTTCTTGTCGATCGCATGATCACCGCTAATACCGATGCCGAATCCTTTCCAGGCCAGGCCGATTGTCGGACCGACGTAGGTTTTTCCTTTTTCGAACGCGGCGGCCGAGACGATGCTGGCGGACAGCGCCATGATACAGATCAGATAGACCACTTTTTTCACGGATGTACTCCTTCCGGTGTGTCGATATGGATATTTCGCGTTGTAAGCGTTACCGATGGCGGTTTGGAAGGAGAAAATGTAATTTTGTGGACTTAATCTGTCAATGATTATTCTGCGCCCGCAGCCGGTTTTGTTACGGTTTGATACAGAGGGGGAGGTGGATCGTAGGTCGGACCCGTGCGAATTATTCGTCGGATACGGGCCTGACATAGAACAGGTGGTGCCCCACTAGCTTGCTGTGGGATCATTTGATTTGTGCCCTGCCCTTTAGGGTGGGTTTTCGTAGAGTGCGAGTCGATGAATCCCGCCTTGCAGCGGGACGCTCCAGACCTAAGCTCCTTCTACAATCTTCTCATTGCTGAGAGCCTTCTTGCGCTTGTGTCGCTGCCACCATGTGCGAATTGCGAAGACAAAAAACGTATAGAATACTACGCAATATACCCACAAGCCTGGATTCGACTCGACAAATGACTCTCGACCCCTCAGTTCCCATCCTAATCCGACAGCAGTTAACAGTGAAAAGAAAAGACCGGGCGGGATAGCAACGACAAAACCGACCATGACGAAGAACATTCCAATCCATTGGAGAAATCCTGGGTATCCAACGCTTGTTGCCACATAGGCGTTGCCTACCAGCCCTCCCACTACTCCAAATGACCAGAGAAATGAAGTCAGGAGTCGTCTAAGCATCTCTACGGTTCTCTGTGTGATTTCCATTCCCATTCTCCTCCACCCCCAATCAACCCTCTTTCGGCTCCCCCGTCAAACCACAAAATCAGTACCAAATCGCGCCAGAAGCTGAGTCGGGCGGTGTATATGGAGGACACAATGAACAAGGGAGAGCTATGCCGGATAAATTCAGTGGGAAATGAAGGGCCTGCAAAATAGTAAATATCTGAAACGAACCCAATTTGGAACGGACTCGAAAACACGTAAGTACATGATATGCAACCACTGTCGTCAAAATGCACCCCGATGCCATTTGGCTTCGTTTGGCTTCGTTCGCCATTTCGGTAGGGCACGAGTCCCTGCACTCGTGCCACCTGGTCTGCCGCCGGATACCTGTGGCAGGTCTCAACAGACCAAGAAACTCGGCTGAGACCTGCCCTACCACCATCCGATCCGGCGGCACCAAGA
>JBATNE010000192.1:0-2719 GCA_049290195.1 Candidatus Zixiibacteriota bacterium | reverse complement strand
GGGTACGAACACCGATGTTCTTGGCCACCGATCCGAACAGAACCGGATACAATTTGCTGGAGGCGATACCGGAGCGGAGTCCCTTGATGATATCGGCGTCCGAAAGGGTGCCGTCATTGAAGAATTTTTCAATGAGGGCATCATCGGATTCCGCGGCGGCTTCCATGAGGCTTTCGCGAGCCGACTGGGCTTCGTCCTTGAGATTGGCCGGGATTTCGGATTCAGACTTCTTGCCGTCCTTATCGAAGGTATAGGCTTTCATTTTGAGGAGATCGATCACGCCGGTGAAGGCATCGCCATCTCCCATGGGGATCTGGATAGCGGCGGCAGCTTTACCGAACCGGTTCTGGATAGACTCCAGGCAGTTTTTCCACTTGGCATTTTCTTTGTCCATCTTATTGACGAAAAAGAAACGAGCGATTCCGGTGTCCGGGATCGCCCGCCATTGCAACTGCGTACCGATTTCTACACCTGCAGCGGCATCCACCAAAATCCCGACGCTGTTTGCTACGCGCGCCGCAACCATGAGTTCTCCGAGGAATTCGGTATGTCCGGGAGTATCGAGCAGGTTGATCTTGATATCCTGCTGAGAAATCGCGAGGAGTTTCAGGGTGAGGGAAGTCTTTCGACTGATTTCCGCTTCGGTGTAGTCAAAGAGGGAAGTTCCATCGTCGACGCGTCCTACCCGGTTATTGATACCGGCGACAAACGCGATAGTATCGGCCAAGCTCGTTTTGCCACTTCCCCGTTGGCCGGACAGACAGACATTTCTGATCTTGTCGGTTGTAAATTCTTTCACTCACCATCCTCCGTATTCACTGGACCGCCGATCGGTCAGCCGATCGGCGGACTGTTCACGTCTTTGAAAAAGTGAAAGTATTAAACAGAGACAAGATTGTCAAACGCTTTCGGGAAATCGGTTTTGGCCCGAATTTCCCGAAAGCGTATGGGGGAAAACCGGCTCCAGGAGCCGGCAACGAGTTCTGGTATTAGTTTTTGGGGGCGGCGTTGGGGTCGGACTTGACCAGTTCGACCTCCAGGTCGATGTCCACGTTGGTCGAGACGACGAGGCTGCCGTTGTCGAGGGTCTTGTCCCATTTAACGCCGTAGTCCATGCGATTGATGGACAGGGTGGCACTAAATGAAGCGCGGGTCGGGCCCATACCATCGGCAGTACCGTTGAAGGTGCAGTCAAAGGTGACCGGTTTGGTGGTGCCACGGATGGTCAAATCGCCGTCGAGCTTGAAGTGCTTATCATCGACCGGTGTCACTTTGGTGGACTTGAAGGTCATGGTCGGGAAGCTGTCAACAGCGAAGAAATCGGGGGACTTCAGGTGCGTGTCGCGGCGATCCTGACCGGTCGACACTGAGGCTGTCTGAATGGTGAAATCCACGGAGCCCTTGGAGAAGTCTTTCCCGTCAAAGGTAATGTTGCCATCGAAATCTCTGAAATTACCGGTCACTTTGGAAATGACGAGGTGACGAACGGTGAAGCTGACGGTAGAGTGAGATTTGTCCGGTTTCCAAGTATCCGCGGTAGCCCCAGATACGATACCGATGGCCATCAGGGCCACCAATGCAAAACGCTTGATCATCCTTATCCTCCGAAAAGTGGTTAGCATTGTTCCATGTTGTCAATTTTGTGGTCTCTGCATTAAACAGAGATCAAAGGGGATAAGTTCCGTACTGGCAAAAAAGCCGCGGAGGGAAATATCGGTTCGCCGGGAACCGATTCAGGCGGCCTTGCGGCTCATGACCATAAGGGCGCCGGTGACATACGCCACCAACCACCAGATGTAGGCATACCGGGAGATGAGATGGAGCTTTCTGGGAACCTCGGCCTCTCCCTTATCCATCCGGAAGCGCCAGATGAGAATGGTGTCGGTGAGCATGGCGATAAGCGAGGAATATCCGAGAATTCCGTGCGGGGTGAAAAGTCCCTGGCTGGAGCCGGCAATCATGCACGCGGTGGCAATGATATCGAAAGCAACGCCGAAAGAGAGAAACCAGAGCACCAACGCGGTGACCCGATGTTTGCGCTGTTCGGTGATGACACCGATGGAATAGGATATCAGAGCCAGATTGACAATGATGGTTCCGGCTATTAAGACAGGTTTCATCTCATTACTCCACTATTGGCGAACAATTGGCCGGATATTACGAGTCAGACCAGAAAATCACAAGAGGAAAAAAATGCGATGATCAGGCGGGGCGGCGGCGACGAGCGATTTCAAAGAGGCAGATGCCGGCGGCGACTGAGACATTGAGGCTCTCGACAGATCCCTTCATAGGAATTCTGACGATTCGATCACAGGATTCACGGGTGAGGCGACGAAGTCCCTCCCCTTCCGAACCCATGACCAGGGCGATTGGTCCGGAGAGGTCGGCGGTGTAGATATCTTCAGACGCAGCGACATCGGCATCGGTGCCAATGACCCAAATGTTCTTCTTCTTTAGATGTTCAATGAGTCTGGCCAGATTAGTGACCTGCGCAAACGGGACGCGTTCGGCGCCTCCGCAGGCAACCCGGCTGACGGTGTCGGTGAGGCCGACGGAGCGATCTTTGGGGGCAATGACGGCGTCGACACCGACAGCGTCGGCAGTCCGAAGACATGCGCCGAGATTGTGCGGATCCTGGACGGTGTCCAGAATCAGCAGGAGCGGCTGGTGGTCGAGGCGATCAATGAGTTCCAGAATCTGGTTTTCATCGAGTCCAGGG
>JBATNE010000191.1:0-4859 GCA_049290195.1 Candidatus Zixiibacteriota bacterium | reverse complement strand
GCCCCGGCCGGAGCCGCTTCTTCGTAGTCCGCTTCATTGAGGTCGTCGCCGACCTTGGCCTGAGCCACGAGCGCGCGAAGCTGATCTTCAGTGAGGTAATGGACATTGCAACTCACGACGAAGTTGTAAGCTTTTTCGTCCCCGTTGAACTTGGTTTCCTTGGAGGAGACCAGTTCGACGTTATCGAAATAATCGGACCGCATCAGATTGATCATGAATGCGGCCAGAGAATTCAGCGTAAAGGCATAGCCTTCGATTTCCGCCGGGCTGAACGATCTCAGGCTGTCGGCCTGGGCACCCTGGTCGGGAGCGCTGGCCTGCATGCCGGCAGGTGAGGTCGACACTGGAGTCGAACCCGGAATCTTGGGCTGGTTGGCCTGCTGCGGATTGGCCGCCGGCGCGGCTCTGTTATCCTGCTTCTCGCGGAATTCGGCGAGCCAGACAAAGTCCGGTACGTCGGACGCGATATCTTCCATCAGGCGAACCCAGACAGTGCGGTGACGGTCGAGTTTTTCGACAGCCTGGACGCGCTGGTTGATCTTGGTCTTCACATCAAGAAGACCGTCGACCAGCCGGATGTCCTTCTGGAGCATGGCCGCGCGTTCGTTGGCTTTGGCGATGTTTTCTTCGAGCGTATTGACCTGACGCATCTGGTAGAAGGTCACGACAATAAGCATCGCCACGACACCGACGGCGGCGCCGACAACATAGAATCCGGTCTTACCGAGATTCAGGCTGCGCTGGCTCTTGAGGTAATCTTTCGGGAGTAGGTTTATTTCTATCATGACCGGTTACCTCGCCTTCCGCATCGCCAGGCCGACCGAAACCGCCAGCAGCGGCGCGATTTTTTCGGGCTGCAAGTACTGGAAAAGCTCCGGATCGTAATCGATGTTCCGAAGCGGATTGGCCAGTTCCAGCGGAATGTTCAGTTTCGACTGGAGATATTCGGGCAGATACGGCACCAGTGCCCCACCGCCTGAGAGCACGATCCAGTCAATTTTATCGATTTTGGATTGTGATCTGAAATACGAGAACGCCAGTTCCAGACCGGACACCAGTTCGTCGGTGGCCGACGTAATGGTCGCCTTGAGCATGTCCTGGTCGACTGAATCACTCATTTCGCCCTTGAGGGCTTTGGAGGTCAGTTCCGGGCTGAGACGAAATTCGCGCTGGATGGCGTTGAACACTTCGCGGGTGCCGGCCGACACGTCACGCGTGGACTTGAATAATCCTTCGCTCAAGTAGGTGATGTTGGTCACGTCGTGGCCGACGTTCACCAGGGCCGTTACCTTGGTCGGATCGATTTCGTAGTTGTGCTCGTACGCATTGAGGATGGCGAACGCGTCATCGTCAACCACGATCGGGCGAAGACCGCAGTCTTCGATCAACCCGAGATACATCTTCAGGTATTCTTTGCGGGCCGCGACCAGAAGGACGTCCATCTTGTTGATGTCGTCGTCGGTCTTGATCACGTGGTAGTCAAGCGTGACGTCGTCCACGTCGAACGGTGCCCGCTGTTCGGTTTCGAAAAGAATAGCCTGTTCGGCTTCGGGACCGGTCTTCTTGTCGATCGTGAACTTATCCGTGATGACGCCGTGTCCGGAGATGGATACGACGACATCCTTGATCTTGGGATCAGTCTGATCGATAAGGGACTGGATGTTAAAGACCACCGCTTCCCGGTCGCGGATTTCATCGGCGACGATCGCTTCTGGAGGTAATTCCCGGATTCCGATGGCAGATACTGAATACCCGCCGCGGGCGTGGTCGAGCTTCACCAACTTGATGGAGTTCGCGCCGACGTCCAAACCGACTGTGCTCTTGCTCTTTCCTGATAAGAACATAATCCAACTCTTTATCTTCAGATGTTCACATTTCTCGAAATTGAGACCTTCGCTACATCATCTTTATCGGCATGGCTGGCTGGTAATTAACTTGCCAACCACGATTTTCTTGGCCGACTTTGGCAGCCCGGACCAGGTCCGCGGCTGTCCGGCCGACTGTTTCACCTGTATCGGCCGGTCCCCGGCCCGGCTTAACGGCCAAAGATGAGTATGGGGACAAGCCCACAGCGGCGGCAGAAACGACAAACCCCCGGGCGTCATGCCCGAGGGTTCGCTCTTGCACCAAGGAGGTCGAGGGGATCAATAGTAATACATTGAATAGGAGACTCGTCCGGTCGACGGAAGCACGGTGGTTGAATGGAAAGCGATGATATTATCATCATACGCCAGCGAGTAGATATTGCCGCCACCGCTGAAGGCCGCCGAACCGCTGGGGGTGAATGCCAGCACATTGTTAGTGCAGTCGGTACCAACCCAGGTAAATTCTGACGGAAGTGTATCAACGCGCACCAGCGAGTCGCCGGAATCAAAACTATAGTTGGTCGGATTGACTTTGTCTTTGAAAAGCGTCACGGTGCAGGGAGAGGTTCCAAACTGCACGGCGTATTGTCCCTTTGAGGACAACGAATACGAACGCGCCAGGCGCAGGGTTGAATTCACATCGCGTACAGCCGAACGGAAGCGCATCCGTTCATACGCCTTTTCCATCTTGGGAACCGCCATAGTGGCGACGACACCGACGACGACCACGGCCGTCATCAGCTCAACTATGGTGAATCCACCCATTTTTCTCAGTGTCGAAAACTTCATACGTTCTACCTCCGGCGCCAATAACAGTAAGGCGCTTGTCGTTTTCCCGAGGCTTCGGGCCATCGAGCCAGACACAGTAGAGCATTAGCATCAATCGTGCCGTACGCGGTTTCCGCTGAGATTCTTTGCTATCCCCTATCAATCGCTTGCTGAACAACAGTTTACACGTGTGGCCAGCCGCCGGACTTCATCGAAGCCCAATATGGAGACATTAGGTCGGCGTAGAAACTATGGGGCGTTGCCAATAGCGGCAGGGGCCGGTCCAAATTGTGTTGACAGCTTGGCAAAAGCCGATAGATTGATTGACATATAAGAAGTTACCTGCCATCTGCGAACGCGCAGCTTTGAAAGGACAAATCCGATGAGAGGTATGTCAATTCCTCGATCGCTGCTCCTCACTGCCTTGTTTTTAGCAATCGCCTTTTCGATCCTGACTGCACCCCTCACGCAGGCGACGATCGACGTCAATCCGCCGGCATCATTTACGATGCCGAAAGCGCCACAAGTGATTGCCGATCAGACCCGGGCCATACTCCCGAATCGTTCCGGGTCAATTGCTCGCGTCTGGGTGTTCTTCACCGACAAGGGTGTTTTTGATCGCCGTGCCTTCACCAGCGCAACCCAGTCAGTGCAGTTGAGTGATAGAGTTATGGCCCGTCGCGCCAAGACCGGAAACGACAAAGTGCTGTTTCTGGATTTGCCGGTGGCTGAAAACTACATTCAGACCATTGAAGGTCTGGGAGCCACACTCCGTCATGACTCCAAATGGCTGAACGCAGCATCGTTCGATATGTCCGTCGCGCAGGTTGATCAGGTAGCCAGTCTCCCGTTCGTCCGCGAGATTCGACCGGTAGCCGGCTACGTTCGCCCGCAGGAACCGGCACCCACCGACGAACGGTCCGTACAGCTCAACACGACTCAGAACGCCAATGTGACCTACGGCAATTCGCTCGGACAACTCAATCTCATGGGAGTCCCGGCGGTCCATACCAAAGGATACAATGGTCAGGGTGTAATTCTGGCAGTGTTCGACACCGGATTCCGCAAGGCGCATGATGCTTTCGTCAACGCCTATGCAGAAGGACGCGTCCTGGCCGAACATGATTTCGTTTATAATGACGGTGATGTCGCCGACGCTCCGGGTGAAAGTAACGCCTGGTCTCACGGCACCAGCACCTGGTCACTGGCCGGTGGTTTCAAAGACGGTACGATCGTCGGAGGAGCCTACAAGGCAACCTTTATTCTGGCCAAGACCGAAGATGTTCGTTCGGAAATGAACGTCGAAGAGGACAATTGGGTAGCGGCCCTTCAGTGGGCTGACAGTCTTGGTGTCGACGTGATTACGTCGTCGCTCGGTTACGATGTTTTTGATGCCGGTCAGCACTCCTATGTGTTCGCCGACAAGAACGGCGCAACTGCGACCATTTCGATCGCGGCCAGTACGGCTGCGTCGCTCGGTATCGTCGTCTGCAATTCCATGGGCAACAGCGGCCCGGGAGCGGGAACGATATCCTGTCCCGCCGACGCCTTCGATATTCTGGCCATTGGTGCGGTCAGTTCGAATGGCGCCATTGCCAGCTTCTCATCCCGTGGCCCGACAGCCGACAACCGGACCAAGCCGGAAGTCTGCGCACAGGGAGTCAGCACCTGGGTTGCCTCATCGTCGGGCAATACCAGCTACTCTTTCAGTTTCAACGGTACTTCGGCCGCCTGCCCGCTCGCAGCCGGCGCTGCTGCGCTTCTGGTGCAGGCAAGACCGACCTGGCCGCCCACGCTGATCCGTCAGGCGATCATGGAGACGGCGTCTCGAGCCGCCACGCCGGACAACAATTATGGCTGGGGAATTATCAATGTCGATCGGGCGCTTAGCTGGGGGATCAATTTCCACGCCAACGTGACATCCGGTTCAGCCCCTCTCACCGTCAACTTCACAGACAGTTCGCAGATTGCCTGGACATCGGTACTCTGGGATTTTGGCGATGGCAATACTTCGACCGCCGCCAATCCGTCGCACAATTACACGACGCCCGGATTCTACACGGTCTCGCTCACTGCGCAGACTGCCTACGGACCGATTACCAACCAGAAGGTGGGATTGATCGCCGCTCTCGCCGACACCCTGTTCTTCGGTGTTGACTCCGCATTCGCGGGAGAGCAGATGATAACATCTGTCCGGTTAAAGAACTCACAGCCGTTGGTTCACCT
>JBATNE010000190.1:0-25938 GCA_049290195.1 Candidatus Zixiibacteriota bacterium | reverse complement strand
CCCCAGGTCTTGCCTTGGTCAATCGAGTAGTTGAGGCGGCCCCATGACTGGAAGCAGATCGGCTCTCCCGGGCGATAGAAGATCTCACCAAAGGCCAGTCCTTTGACATCTATCTTGGACCACGTCTTGCCGGCATCTTCGGTTCTATACCCCACCCCTGTCGGCGGCTGTCCCGGTTTCAATCCGACCATGACACCGCCACCTCCGTGCATAAGCGCAACGCTGGTCAGCCAGGGGGTCTTGTCATTGTCCGGAAGCCAGATTGACTCCCACATTTTGCAGCCGTCCACCGTCCGATACAGCATCCCAAACCGTCCACAGATTATTCCGGTATCTCCGCTGACGAAACAGATATCTTCAAAGGCCGAATCCTGCCCTTTGCGCACGGTATAGATCTTCCAGCTCTTGCCGCCGTCAAAGGTCCTGCCGTATCCGGCGCCTGCCAGGCTGACATAGCCGGAGTCGGGGCTATAGAAACTCATCCCCGTGATAGCCTCACGAAGGGGAAATTTGATCGTTTCCCAGGTGTCTGCCTTGACTGAGGACCACGTTACAAGACTCCCCATTACGAGAGCAAGTGGAACCATCCAGCTTTTAAGTTGTCGAAGAGACATGTCTATTATACCATCTTTCTTTGATACCGATGCGCCGATCAATCATCGCAAAGTATACGTTGATATCGGACAAAGTCAAATATGGTTGAACTGAGCAATTGCCGATGAAATGGCCCCTGGTACATATCGAACATGTGGTGTCGCGAACCGACCGAGGAGACGACCTCTTTAGCGATCTGAATTTGACGCTGGAGCCGGGTCGCTCCGCTTTGATTATCGGCGGGGCCGGATCAGGAAAGACCCGGTTGGCGGAACTCCTGATGGGGTTACGGTTTCCGGTGTCCGGCAAGATCGACCTGTTTGGGGAATCGCTCAGGAAGCGCCGTTACGGCACGATCAGGCGAATCAGGAGACGAATCGGCGGAGTAGGCGGGCCGTTCGCCCTGGTCAACTCACTGACGGTTGCGGAGAATCTCACGCTTCCGCTCGTGATCGCCGGCGAGAAGCAAAAGGTCATCAAAGAGCGCCTCTCCAATTTCCTCGCCGAATTCGGACTCATGTCCAATGCCGGACAATACCCGTCGACGCTTACCCGGGTGGAAAATGCCCTTGTCCTATTGGCCAGAGCCTCTATAGCCCATCAGCCGCTCTTGCTCATCGATGAACCGGCAGCCGGACTCGATCCGGCGACATCCGCAAAAGTCTATGACTACCTGATCAAAGCGTCACTCTCGGGCCGATCCATGCTCATCTTGAGCTCCCAGCTTCTACCCATCGATATTCCCAACTGCGACAAATACGCATTTCATAAGGGGGAAGTAGCATGCTTCGAATAAAGCATGTCGCCCGTGAAATCGGTCGCAATCTGATTCGGTATCCGGGAACATCGATTGGTTCCTTCCTGTCGCTGGCGCTGATATTTCTTCTGTTTGATCTGTTCTGGGTTGGAGCAAAGTCGGCTGACAAGATCTACAGCGGCCTGATGACCCAGGTGCGAATGGAATCGTTCATCGACGAATCGGTTCCGGACAGCACGCTGGCGCAACTGGCGGGAGCGGTTTCTGATATCAACGGCATTGCCGGCGTCCAATATGTTTCCAAAGATGATGCCCGCAACGAACTGACCAGAATGACCGGTACTGACCTACTGGTCGGCTACGACACGCTCAATCCTCTGCCGCGATCACTCCTCATCACCCTGGAGCCGGAGTCGGTGAACGGCGCCACAATGACATCAATCGAGGATTCCCTTCGTGGTATCAATGGAATTATCGATGTCCAGTACAGCCGGACATGGGTCTCCAAAGCGGAAGCGACCAAATCGCTGATTTGGCGACTCGGACTTGGACTGGGAGCTATCATTCTACTGACCGCCGTGATTATTTCCACCAATAGTATTCGCCTCATGACTCGTGCCAGAGGAACCGGGATTCGCCAGCTTCAGTTGCTCGGCGCAGGCGGATTCTTTATTGCCATGCCATATCTTTTGGAAGGCTTTCTGATTGGAGGACTGTCCGCAGTGGCCGGGTGGGGAGCGATCATTTACGGCCGTAACCATATCGATATCAGCCAGTTTGAGGTTCTACTGCCATCGCAGGGACAGATAGCGCTGTTCTGTTGCGGCACCGCACTTCTTGGCCTGTTAAGCGGACTTCTCGGTCTTCGCCGGCTCTTAAGGTAGCCCATGTCTCGACTCCTGTGCATCCTCATCTCAGTAGCACTAATCTTCTACGGGTCAGCTATGGCCCAGAAGTCGAATGAGATACAGGGGCAACGCAAAGAACTCGAAAAGATCCAGAAGGATGTCCAGAAAAGCCGTACCCGCCTTGATTCCCTGAAGCGGGAAGAGGCAAAAATTCAGAAGCAGCTTTCCGAGCGGGACGAAAAAATCGAATCGCAAAAGAAGCTGATCGACCGCCTCACCGGACAGCTGTCGGTTCTACGCAAATCCATCGGAGAGACAGAGAGTTCCCTCGACTCAAGACAACAGGCACTCGATCTGGCTCGAAGAAGATTTCTCGGCAACGTCCGCCAGCTCTATATATCCAGTCCTCGCTATGGAAATGAACTGGTTACATCCCCTCTCGATGAACTCGATGCCAGTGTCCGCGTCACCTACCTGACTGCGCTGGTGAATTACGAGTCCGGCAACGTTGTAGCGGCATCGGATATTCTTGGAAAATCTCTCGCCCAGCTGGAGCAGCTCACCGGCAAGCAGGCGCAGATTGCGGCGATGAAACGGAAGCGGGATGTTTCCTTTGCGCTGGAGCAGGCTCGCAAAGACAAGCAGGCCAAGTCGCTGGATAAATTGCGCAAAGCCAAAGCGGAGGAAGCCGACCGGATCATTATGCTCCAGCAGGCGGCTCAGGAGATGGAGAAGATCGTTGCGCGTCTCGAAGCCGAAAGCAAGAAGACACCGGCCGTCGTTCCGTCGCAACGTCCCAAAGATGCCCTCGGGAGTGTACCCTTTGTTTCGCTCAAGGGGCGCCTCACCGCACCGTACAAGGGGGATATCACGGTTCCCTATGGCACAGCCGTCGACCCGACCACCCACCTCAAGTCATTCTCCCCTGGAATTACCATCAAAGGGAAAGCCGGCTCACGGGTATTGGCGGTGGCCGATGGTACTGTCGTCTACAGCGGCAATTTGCGCGGCTACGGCAATTTCATTATCGTTAGCCACGACAACCTGTATTACAGCACCTACGCCGGTCTTGGAACGACTTCGGTTAAGGACGGAGACATAGTACAGGGTGGCTCCGCCGTTGGTAGTGCCGATGCTTCGGGAATAATAAAATTCGAACTCCGCAAAGGGCGCTCACCGGTCGACCCGCTGGAGTGGATCAATATCGATGCCTTTTGATATCAGACAGTATCAGCCGCGCGCCTGGTCAATCCTCTCACGGGGAGTGGTTTCGGGACGTACTGCTTCGACCTATCTCCTGCATGGTCCGGAAGGAGTCGGCCAATGGCCGATGGCGATCTCGTTCGCCGCGCTGTTGAACTGCCCTCAGCCGATTTCATCCGAGGACAGCAAGAGTCTGATCCCCTGCGGCGAATGTGCCTCCTGCCGGCAGATTTTCCATCTTAATTCTCCGGGGCTGTTTCTGGTCGTGCCGATTATGTCATTCGACAAGGTATCCGAAGCGATTGAGTTGACTAACGCCGTCCTCGATGAAAAGCGTGAAGAGCCGTTCAAAATCCTCACTGCTCCAAGACAGATTTCCCTTTCGATCGACATGGCCCGCGAAGTGAAGAAACATCTCATGCTCAAGGAGACCGATGTTCGTCGCCGGGTCGTGCTGTTTTATCAAATGGAGAAGATGCTCACCGCTTCGGCGGATGTCTTGCTGAAGTTGATTGAAGAACCACCAGCAGATACGGTCATACTACTGACCGCCGAACGGCCCGAATCGCTCCTGCCGACTATCCAATCCCGGTCACAGCATATCAGATTGCACCGGGTGCCCGAAGCAGCCGCGATACAGTATCTGGTCGACAAGTATGAACAGGACCCCAGGCGGGCCAAGCTGTTGGTGCGACTGGCCGAACAGAATCTGGGGCGGGCGGTGGAACTCTGCAGTTCCAGCGACGATGGAGATGAATCGAATCGGGCGATCGGCCTGATGCTCTTCAAGTCCCTATTCCACGACAATACCCCGCAGGCGACTTTCCGCCTCCAGGACCTCTTGCCGCGAGCGGACAAGTCCGACGTTGAGCAGCTGTTGCATTTGTGGCAGTCCCTGACGCGCGATTGCGCCAATTACGCGGTCAACGGGGATGAAGCGGAGCTGACCAATATCGACTTTCTCCCCGAGATATCCGCCTGCGCAGGTCGATTTTCGAACGCGGAACTCTCGATGGCGTTTATGGTTGCAATTAAAAATGCCCTTGCCGACCTTAAACGCAATGTGCATATTCAAATCGCCCTCACCGCACTGGTCATCAGGCTGACCCGGACTATCCGGCAAGGTCATTAGCCACCAGCTGTTTCAGGGATCGGAGTGATCTGTGGCAGAATTGTATATCGTAGAGTTTAAAGGCTCCCGCAGGGAGTATTTTTATAATAGCTATCATCACACCCTCAGGCTGACTGAACCGGTCATCGTACAAGCTGACCAGGGGGAAGATTTCGGGATGCTCAAAACCCGAATCGACGCCAAAGTGGAATTTGCCGATTCGGCCCGCCCCCGTTCTATTCTTCGCCCGGCCGGTAAGGAAGACAAGGTCCG
The DNA here is from genome assembly GCA_049290195.1 of Candidatus Zixiibacteriota bacterium. Taxonomy (GTDB): domain Bacteria; phylum Zixibacteria; class MSB-5A5; order GN15; family FEB-12; genus FEB-12. The sequence continues at coordinate 21,152 of JBATNE010000190.1, read as the reverse complement.
CCGCGACGAACTCCGTCAGAAGGAGCTGACCTCCAAGAAGGAAATAGTCGGTCTGATTCGCCGCCATGGACTGCCGATGAAAGTGGTCGATGTCGACTGCCAGTTCGATGGCAACAAGATTACCTTCTTCTTTACCGCCGAACATCGCGTAGACTTTCGCGCTCTGGTGAGAGATCTGGCATCGCGGTATCGCACCAGGATCGAACTGAGACAGATCGGCGTTCGCGATGAAGCCCGTCGCAACAACGGCTACGGCATCTGCGGCCGTCAGCAGTGCTGTAATACGTTTATCCGGGAATTTGCGCCGATATCGACCGCGCATGCCAGAGAGCAGGACCTGTCACTCAATCCGTCCAAGATTTCCGGCAATTGCGGAAGACTGTTGTGCTGCCTTCGGTACGAAGTTGACAGCTATGTCGAAGTGAAGCGCCGCTTCCCGCAGGTAGGTTCACGGGTGACCACAAAAGAAGGGGTCGGCATTCTTCAGCGGGTCGACTATTTCCGCGAGGAGATGGTCCTGATCGGCGAGGATTCCGTGCCGTATCGAGCGAAGGCCGAAGATATCGTCAGTGTGACCCGTGGTTCGGGACCTGCAGCTTCGATGCCGCCGCTGGGTGATTTCCGCGAGCCAAACGAATATGGCGACCGCGAAGCGCTGAAACATCTGGATGAACCCGAGAATCTGAATTAGCTGTCAGGGACTGGAGCCGTGCCGTGCCGCAACCGTTTTATGTAACCACTCCAATATACTACGTCAATGACCGACCGCATATCGGCCACGCCTATACTACTATCGCCGCCGATCTGCTCACGCGCTTCCACCGTCTGCAGGGGAGAGATGTATTCTTCCTCACCGGCACCGATGAACACGGGACGAAAATCGCCGAGGCGGCTCGCGCCGCCGGTATTTCGGAGCAGGAATTCTGCGATCGCACGGTGGCTACCTTTCAGGCGGCCTGGAAGAATCTCGAGATCGACTACAACTACTTCATCCGAACGACTTCCGAGCGCCACAAGAAGGCTGTCCACAAGATTCTCGATGCTATGCGCCTGGCGCGTACCGAAGACGGCAAAGAGGTCGTCTACTCAAGTTACTACGAAGGGCTGTACTGCAACGGCTGTGAGAAATTCCTGACCGAGAAAGACCTGGTCAACGGTCTCTGCCCCGACCACAAGCAACCGCCGGTGCAACTGAAAGAAAAGAACTACTTCTTCAGGTTGACGGCATTCGTCGATCGCATCAAGGAGCGTATCGAGTCAGGAGAACTTCTCATCCTGCCCGAAGAACGACGCAATGAAGTACTCGGCTTGATCGCACAGGATCTCCCGGATTTCTCGGTCTCGCGGGAGCGCGTAAAATGGGGGATACCGCTTTCATTTGATCCCTCGCAGGTAGCCTATGTCTGGATTGACGCCCTTTCCAACTATCTGTCCGGTATCGGGTATGCCGATGATCCGGAATCGTTCAACAAATGGTGGAATGAGGCCGAAGTCGTACATCTGATGGGGAAGGAAATCCTCAAGTTCCATTGCCTGTATTGGCCGGCCATGCTCATGGCGGCAGGGGAGAAGCTGCCGAACAAGATGTTCCTCCACGGCTTCTTCACGATAGATGGCGAAAAAATGTCCAAGACCCTGGGGAATATCATCGACCCGAACGATATGGTGCAGAAGTTCGGCGCCGATGGCGCCCGCTATCTGTTGTTGACCCAGTATCCGTTCGGAATCGATGGTGACATACAGGCGAAGCGGTTTGTCGCGCAATACAATTCCGATCTGGCCAATGACCTCGGAAATCTGGTGTCGCGAGTCGCGAAACTTGTCTCAACTCATTTCCAGGGGAAGCTGCCGAGCCCGTGCAAACAGATCGAGGGTCTCGACCAACTGATGCTATTGTCCGAAGAGCTGCCGGACAGCGCCTATTCCCATATTAAGCATTTCCGGATAACGAACGCGATCGCCGATGCACTCAATCTGGTCCGCGCTGCCAATAAGTTTTTCAACGATACGGCACCATGGAAATTGACTGCCGAAGCAGACCGTGACAAACTCGGCGGGATTCTGTACGCCTGTTGCGAAGTGATTCGCATCGTCTCCATCGTTCTGTATCCGGTCATGCCGACCAAAATGCGCGAGATTCGCACGGTTTTGAGTCTCGATGACAGCACCTTATCGCTCGATTCAGCCAGACGGTTCTTTGATCTGGCGCCCGGCACGCAGATCAAAGTCGACCAGCCGATCTTCCCGCGGATCGATACGCCGTTTACCATGACGGCCGGCAGGAAAGATGAAGTCGCCCCGAAAATTGCCGAGACCGGCGTGGTGTCGACCGAAGGTCTTTTGGATATCGGAGATTTTCAGAAGCTCGATCTTCGCGTAGCGCAGATTCTGAGCGCGGAAAAAGTGGAAGGTGCCGCCAAACTGTTGCGTCTTCAGGTTGACCTTGGCAATGACAAGCGCCAGATCGTGGCCGGCATCGCCGAGCATTACGCCCCTGAGCAGGTTGTCGGGACGCGCGTTATCGTGGTGAGCAACCTCAAGCCGGCGGTGATTCGTGGCGTGGAGTCGCGCGGTATGCTCCTGGCCGCCAAATCCGGGAAACAGCTGTTTCTGGTTCGGCCCGATGGTGAACTGCCTCCCGGCGCCAAAGTCAGTTGATGATCGATTCACATTGTCATCTCGATAGCAAAGTCTACAAAGGAACCGTGCCGGACCTCCTGATGGAGGCCCGGTCCGCAGGCGTCCATACCGTTGTCAATATCGGCGCCGATATGCCGTCATCGGAAGCCTCAGTGAAACTGGCGGCCGAACACGAGATGGTGTACGCTACAGTCGGAATCCACCCTCATGATGCCACCACCCTCGATGATCGCGCGCTGGCCCGCCTGAGACAACTGGCGACCCAACCCAAAGTCGTGGCTATCGGTGAAATCGGACTGGATTATTACCGCGACCTGTCCCCTCGACCGGTTCAGAAGGAAGCCTTTCGCAAGCAGCTTGAACTTGCCGTTTCTCTTAAGATGCCAATAGTCATCCATACCCGGGAATCGTTCGAAGACACAATTGAAATTGTCAGAGACTATGCCTCAAACCTCCCTGGCGGCGTGTTTCACTGCTTCCCAGGGAGTGTTGAAGATGCGATGCGGGTGATCGAGCTGGGCTTTGTCATCTCAGTAGGGGGCGTTATCACCTACAACAAAGCCGGCATGGCGGTAGTCGCGACCGAAGTTCCCCTTGATAAGATCATCGTCGAAACCGATGCGCCGTATCTGGCACCGGTACCGCACCGGGGCACTACGAACCGCCCGGCACTGGTAACACTGGTCGCGCAGAAGATGGCGCAGTTGCGGGGAATTCCTGTCTCCGAAGTAGAACGGCGGACCGACCAGAACGCCCGAAAGCTGTATCGCCTGGTCGAGACGTTTGGAGGGTGACCATGGCGGAGTATCGGGCCAAGAAACGACTGGGACAAAATTTTCTCACCTCCGAAAAAATCATCACCCGTATTATCGAACTGGTTAATCCGACAGCGGATTCCATTGTCGTCGAGGTCGGCCCCGGTCAGGGAGCGCTCACCAAACCACTGGCGGCATCGAAAGCGCAGGTCTGGGGAATAGAATTCGACCGTGACTTGATCAGGGGGCTGGAGAATTCGCTGCTGGATTTTCCCAACGTGACTATTCTCAATCGCGATTTTCTCGCCTTCCGTCCGGAAGACCATGACATCAAGTCCTTTATCTTGACCGGCAATCTGCCTTACAACATCACATCGCCGGTGATCGACTGGTGCATTCAGTATCGGGATAATATCGAGCGGGCGGTCTTCATGATTCAGCGGGAGATGGCGGAACGAATCACCGGCTCGCCGGGAAGCCGCAACTGGTCGCCGCTGTCGATCTTCACCCAGATTCACTTCGATACAACGCACTGTTTCGACGTGCCACCGGCCGCTTTCGTGCCGCAACCCGAAGTGACATCATCGGTGATAAGACTTACGCCGCACAGACGAATAGTTCTTCAGGATCCCGGCTTCTTTGACAAAGTAGTGCGGGCATCATTTACGCAGCGACGCAAACTGCTTCTGAATAATCTTGTCCCGGACTTCATCCCGACCAACGATGCCGGCAAGAAATTGCTGGCGGAACTTGGGCTGGCGGACCTGACCCGGGCCGAGGAAGTCACCATTCCGCAATTCATTCACCTGAGCGAGCGCTTAAGCGCCCTGAGAGAGCAGTTACACTAGTATGCCAACCTCTGCACGATCCGTTTCCATTCGCGTCCCTGACGCTACCGAGCCGATACGCCTCGACCGCTTTCTTGCCGCCTGGCCGGAACTCGGCGTCTCCCGCAACAAAGTTCAGTGGTTGATAGACTCAGGCGAAGTTCTGGTCAATGGCAAGACACCGACTGTCAGCCTGCAGGTCAAAGGGGGAGAAGAGATCGTCGTGACGCTCCCGCCGCCTACTCCTACCGAAGTTATTCCACAGAATATTCCACTCGATATTCGATATGAAGATGACTATCTCGCGGTGGTCAACAAACCGGCCGGCATGGTTACGCATCCGGCTGCCGGTGTGCATGAAGGTACACTCGCCAATGCACTGGTGTACCATTTCAAACAATTGCGAACGGTCACCGAACATAATCGGCCTGGAATCGTCCACCGGCTGGACAAAGATACATCAGGGCTGCTAGTGATCGCCAAAGACGAAAAAACGCTCGGGCTACTTCAGCGGGCGCTCGAAGCACGTGAGATTCACCGCGAATACCTCGCGCTTGTCTGCGGACATATGCCTGAGCCCGAAGGGACAATTGACTTGCCGATCGGCCGATCCCCTAACGAGCGGACTAAACAGGCGGTAGGAGGAACATCGTTGCGGAACGCCGTCACTCATTTCAAGGTGATCGATACCTACCGTTCTTACGACCTGTTGCAAGTTACTCTTGAGACCGGAAGGACCCATCAGATCAGAGTGCATCTCGGCCATCTGAACCACCCGGTGTTCGGCGACCCGGAATATGGTGGTCGCGAAAAGTGGCATCGCGGGCAATTCGCACCGGACCGCATCTGGTCAAAGAAACTTCTCACCACGCTCCAGCGACAGGCACTGCACGCCCGCAAACTGAGCTTCGTCCATCCGATCACACACAAGCAAATCACCATCGAATCAGATCCGCCCGCAGATTTTCAGGCGGTACTTGACATGCTCGACCGCGACGGCCGCTAAATTAGGTCCGAACTTTGCAGGTCCTCCGCTGTTATTCAGCCGAGGACATATGATTACCATTCGACCATCGGAAGAACGGGGCCACTTCAACCACGGCTGGCTCAATACCTATCACACCTTCTCGTTCGCCAGCTATCTCGACGAACGCCACATGGGATTCCGCTCCCTTCGCGTCATCAACGAGGATTTTGTCGCGCCGCATCGCGGTTTCGCCTCCCACAACCATGACAACATGGAAATCATCACGTACGTCCTTGAGGGCGCGCTTGAACACAAGGACAGCCTTGGGAATGGTTCGGTCATCAAACCGCATGATGTCCAGCGGATGTCTGCCGGAACCGGGATCACCCACAGTGAATTCAATCACTCCCATGATGACAAAGTCCACCTGTTGCAAATCTGGATCTTTCCTGAGAAGAAAGGACTGACCCCGAGCTACGAGCAGAAGCATGTTCCGGCTGAAGCCAAACTGAATCGGCTTCGCCTGATCGCCTCCCCCGATGGCGCCGATGACTCGGTCGTCATTCATCGCGATGTCCGCCTCTATGCTTCAATTTTGGAGACTGGTACTGTCGTTGAGCACACGCTGGTAGAAGCGCGATACGCATGGATTCAGGTGACCTCCAGCCAGATCCTACTCAACAACCAGTTGCTTTCGGCCGGCGATGGTGCAAGCGTCAGCCGCGAAGTGTCGCTCAAAATCGAAGGTCTCGAGAAGGCGGAGTTTCTCCTCTTTGACCTGGATTAGCTGAGTCTGTCGTTGGATTGCCGATCAGGGCGTCCGGCGACAATTGTTGACTTGGCTAAGTCAGAACGGTAGATTGCCCCGCATGTCGAACGAAACCCCCAAATCAAAACTGACATATGCCGAGGCCGGCGTGGATATTCGGGCTGGCGAAGATGCCGTCGAACGGATTAAAGCCCTTGCCCGCCAAACATTTGGACCAAACGTCCTGTCCGAAATCGGCTCTTTCGGCGGATTCTACAAGCTCCCCTCAATCGGGCTCAAGAGCCCGGTGCTGGTATCGTCGGCCGACGGCGTCGGAACCAAACTCAAACTGGCCTTCATGACCGGCAAGCATGACACAGTCGGCGAAGATCTGGTCAATCACTGCGTCAACGATATCCTGGTTCACGGCGCGCGCGGCCTCTTCTTTCTCGATTACATCGCCACCGGCAAAGTTGATCCATCGGTAATCGCTGAAATAGTCTCCGGCCTGGCGCGTGGCTGCAAGAATGGTGGGATGGCGCTTATCGGGGGAGAGACGGCCGAAATGCCGGACTTCTATACCACCGGTGAATATGATATCGCCGGATTTATTGTCGGACTGGTCGATCAGGAAAAAATCATTAACGGTCGCACCGTGAAGGAAGGGGACGTTTGCATTGGCCTGGCCTCAAACGGCCTTCACACCAATGGCTACAGTCTCGCCCGCAAAGTTGTTTTCGATGTCGGCGGCCATAAGCCGACTGATCATATACCGGAATTGAACGGTACAATCGCCAACGCCCTCATGCAGGTACATCGCTGTTACGCCCCGCTCATCTTCCCATTACTGGACAAGTTCGATGTTCATGGGATGGCGCATATCACCGGTGGCGGGCTTCCCGGCAATCTGAACCGGGTACTCCCCAAAAACCTCGATGCCGCCATTTCGCTCGGCAGCTGGCCGATTCTGCCCATTTTCGACTACCTCCGCAAGGTTGGAGACTTGGATTCCAGGGATATTTACTCCGCATTTAATATGGGGATTGGTTACGTACTGGTTGTTACCCCCGGAGATGCCGATGGTATCATAGACGCCCTCGGCGCCGCAGGAGAAACCGGATACCGTATCGGACGGATCATTCCGGGTAAAGGGAACGTACAACTTACGTAACAGACATGCTGGTAACACTTGTAATTCTGGACGGATTTGGCCTACGCGATAACACGTCTGATAACGCGATCGCGGCCGCATACAAGCCGACCTACGATTCCCTCATCAAGAACTGTCCGCATACCAAAATCGATGGTTCCGGACCATCGGTCGGCCTCCCTGTCGGCCAGATGGGGAACAGCGAAGTCGGTCACTTGAATCTCGGGGCCGGTCGTGTCGTCTACCAGGATATCACCAAGATCGATAAGGCGATTGACGACGGCGATTTCTTTGACAACGAAGTGTTCGTTTCCTCCATGGAGCGCGTGGCATCGGAAGGAAAAGCTGTCCATCTATTTGGACTGGTCTCCGACGGCTGCGTTCACTCCTCCCTCAAGCATCTCTATGCGCTGACCCAGATGGCCAAACAGCAGGGTGTGAAAGAACTCTATCTGCACGCTTTCATGGATGGCCGTGACACGCCGCCACAGTCGGGAGAACGATATCTCACCGAGGTTCTCGCGCGGTTCAAGGAAATCGGCCTTGGCCAGGTTTCAACAGTGGGTGGGCGTTATTACGGCATGGATAGAGATCGCCGCTGGGAACGTACCGATCTGGCCTATCGCTCAATCGTCTACGGCGAAGGAGCCAAAATCGCTGACCCGATACAGGGGATCAGGGATTCCTATGCCAACCACGTTACCGACGAGTTCATCATTCCGTTTGTCGTTGACCTCGGCGACGGAGTCGGCCGGCTGAAAGACCGCGACCTCTGCATCATGTTCAATTTCCGGTCCGACCGCGCCAGACAACTTTCTTACATGCTGGTCGGCCATGATATCAAAGGTTATGTCCACCAGAACCGACCCCGCATTGAACTGGTCACGATGACCAATTTCGATATCAAGCTATTCGAAGCCAAGGTCGCATTCCATCCGACTCGTCTGAAAAACATTCTTGGCGAAGTCATTTCCCGCCACGGCATCCGCCAGCTTCGTACTGCCGAAACTGAAAAGTACGCCCACGTGACTTTCTTCTTTAACGGCGGGGTTGAAGAACCATTCCCCGGCGAAGACCGGGACATGATCGCCTCTCCCAAAGTTGCCACCTATGACATGAAGCCGGAGATGTCGTCGGTCGAAGTGACCGACAACATCGTCCGCCGCATCAGTTCCGGGGGATATGGCTTTGTCCTGATCAATTACGCCAACTGCGATATGGTTGGTCATACCGGTGATTTCAATGCCGCCAAACTGGCGGTCGAAGCGGTAGATCGCGGTCTTGCAAGACTGCTCGAAGCGGTCAAGGCCCAGAACGGTGTCGCAATCGTCACCGCGGACCACGGTAACGCCGAAATGATGATCGATCCCAGTTCCGGTGGCCCATGGACCGCCCATACCACCAACCTGGTTCCCTGCATTGTGTACGATCCGACCGGCCAGATCGGCCGCAAGCCGATGGGAGAAGGTGGCGTTCTCACACCGTTCGATGTCTCCCTGCCAACCGGTGGAATCAATTTGCGCGATGGCGGTAAACTGGCTGACATTGCTCCGACAATTCTCGATATGCTCGGTCTGAACATTCCAAAAGAGATGACCGGCAAATCTCTGTTGATTAGAGGATAACGTCCTGAAGTCACTACTTCGGAGAATCTACGCTTTCCTTGTTCCCAGTGATCCCGTAATCAGAAAACGGCGTCTGGAGTTGTCCGTCTGGGCCTTCGTGCTCTCGCTGGCATACTACCCGTACTATCTCGGATTTCTCGCCTGGTTTGCCCTGGTGCGGCCGCTCTGGATTATCAGTAAGCTTGAGAAATCGGAATGCTTCAAAGCATCCTACTTCTTCAGCTTCTGCTATGTCCTCTTTACCCTTTATTGGGTCGGACTGGTTACCCCTCCCGGCATGCTGGCCGCGGTTGTCATTGTCGGGTTTTATTACACGGCAATCCTGACCGCCTATTCCAAACTTCATCGGATCAAACCAATCTATGGCATTATCTTCCTGCCTTTTCTCTGGACAGGGCTGGAACACTTCCGGACGCTGTCGCAGTTTGCTTTCCCGTGGAGCGATATCGGCTACACCCAGGCCCACTACCTGTACATTCTGCAAAACGTATCGGTCATTTCCCTTCACGGTCTGTCATTTCTGATCATTGTTGTGAATCTGCTGGTCCTTCAGCTGTTCCGTTCCAATCTCTCAGCCGAACGGCGTATCACCTGCGGCTTCTCCGCTCTGGCGATAGTAGCGGCCCTGATCGCATATGGTTGGATCGAGACGCCCCCGCTGGTAAAAGAGGGAACGGTCAAAGTCGGAATTCTCCAGGGCTCTGTCCCGATCGATATCAAGTGGGAGCTGGAAAACGAAGGGTTCAGCATTAAGCGGTACGATACCCTGACCAAGAGCATACAGGCGGAGAAGCCAAGTCTGATCGTCTGGCCCGAGAGCGGCGCTCCATGCTTTCTCGACGCCGACTTGCGCTGCCGGGAGAGTATAGTCACAACCGTCAAGGAATCGGGAGTTCCGCATTTGATCGGAGCCCTGGCTGTTGGCCAGGAAAACGGTGAACGAAGGGATTACAACTCCTGCTTCCAGTTCGACCCGGATGGGCGCATCGTCGGCCGCTACGACAAAACCAAGCTCGTTCCATTCTCCGAGCATGTACCGTATGAAAAGGCGTTTCCATTTCTCCGGGCCGACTTGCTCGTGAAATACCTGACCTTCATCCGGAATTACAATGTTCAGTGGTGGTCTGACTTCGCCGTCGGTGACTCGCTTCATCTCTTCAAGATTCCCGAGGGGCGCTATGGCGTCCTGATCTGCTTCGAATCCGCCTTTCCGGATGTCGCCCGCCAAATGATTCTCGATGGCGCCGAGTTCATCGTGGGTATAACCAATGACACCTGGTTTGGCAGCACGGTCGGCATTCACATGCACTCGAGTATTTTCATCACCAGGGCGGTTGAAAACCGGTGCTGGATGGCTCGTGCCGCCAACAGCGGGCTGAGCTATGTCGTTGACCCGTACGGCCGCATTCACGAGCAGATTCCCCATGATGCCGTACAGGCATTCACGGGCAAAGTCGGCTTGCTCAGCTCATACTCCGTCTTCACCCGAATAGGGGATGTGGCGGGCAAAGTCTCTTTCTTCGTTATGACCGCAGTTTTGTTTATATTGGTGGCCGGATGGATCGGACAGCGTTTCTTCAAAAGATCATTCTGACGAGTGCGGCGGTTTTCGCCGTACTGGTCTTCAGCTCCGACCTTATCGCCGAACAGCGATGGGTCACCATTACGTCGTATAACGACGTCCGTCGCATGCGTGAGATCCATGACAGCCTTTATATCGCTACATCGGGCGGCCTGCTCGTCGTTGGAAGCCCTGACCAGGCAGGCAAAAAGTACACCAACCTCGATGGTCTCGGGACTGTCGATCTCACCGATGTCATCGAAGATGCCTCCGGCCAAGTCTGGATTTCCGGTCTCGGTCGTCTGATCAAATGGGGAGACCACTCACAGGACCCCTATCTCTTTCTGGACAACGATAACAACCTGATTCCGCTTTACTGCATCGCCGACGATGGTGACTTCCTCTGGGTAGGAAGCTCACTTGGACTGATTCTCTTCTCCAAAACCCTTGCCGGCGGGCAAATTCAGGACAGTTACCAGTTATTCGGTAACCTCAGTTCAGCGCCAGCAGTGCAGGATATTCTTCTAATCGGAGATTCAATCTGGGTCGCAACTTCGGCCGGATTGGCTGTCGCCGACCGGCGCGACCATGTCCAGCTCAAGGCCCCCACTGCCTGGACCAGCTTCAATATCTCCAATCACCCCGAAATGGGGACATCAAATATGAAGCGGGTGGTGTCATTCGAATCCAATATCTATGTCGCCACCGCCAACGGTGCCTATCGGATCGATCGCACTCCCTCTGATACGACATTTGAGCTCCTGACCCGAGGGCAGGGAAGCAGTTTCAATGATCTTAAAGTTGAGAATGACTCGCTGTTTCTCTACTACATCGATGGACTGGCTGCCATCAACAATGGCAATATCGCCTCACTGCCGCTAACCGGATTATCAACTGGGCCGACAACCGGCGCATCGTTTGGTTCCGCCCGATGGGTCGGAGACCGGACTGGAGGGATTTTCCAGAATGGCAGCGGCCCATTCACCCAATACAGTTTTGCCGGCCTTCCCACCAATGATGTCTCGCAGGTGTCGGTCGACAAGAATGGCCTGCTGACGGCGCTGTTCGGACGCAAAGGAGCGTACCAGCTGATCGACAGCAGTTGGGTCAAACGCGGAGTAAACGTGCGGGATGGATCTACCGCCCTGATCGCCGATTCCTCAGGCAATACATGGGCAGGGTCTTTCGGCAATGGCCTCTGGAGAATTGCACCGGACACGGTGAAGAAGTTCGATCAGACTAATTCCAGTCTCCGTGGCAACAACGATCCCAATGGTGCAAGTTATGTGGTCATTCGGGGATTGGCTACCGACGGTACCTATCTTTTTGCCGCCAGCTATCGCGCTCTCAACGGCCAGCCTGCCGCCGTAACCGAACTGGCCCACGCCGATGACCCGGGGCACTGGACGTCGTTTGGGATTCCCGATGGCATCGTCGACACGCTGGTATCAACGCTCGACTACTACCCGGGTAATCTCGTGGTCGGAACCGAAGGGAACGGTCTCTACTGGCTCTATCTTGGACCGGACCCGTTTGACAAGTCCGATGATTCCGTCCGATACCTCAACAAGAACAATTCATTCCTTCGTTCTGATGCCGTGCGCGTGGTGAAATTCGCGCCCGACGGAACTCTCTGGGTAGGCACAAACTTCGGCCTGTCCCGCTATGACTCCGGAATAGATTTCTTTGTCGATGTCAACTTGCCGGCAGGAGTCGGTCCTGATATAACCGATATCGATTTTGACACCCGTGGCAACATCTACATTTCCGCGCATAACGGTCTGGCGCGATTCGATGCCACCGCCGGGACGTTTGAAGTGTTCAATGCTCTCAGCGGTGAACTGGTCACCGATGATGTCCGCACCATTTCACTCGACAAGCAAAGCGGCAATCTCTGGATAGCGACCGGGTCTGGAATCTCTCTGCTAACGTCAGCTATCGCGCATCCGACTGCACAATTGGACTCAGTTTTCGCCTTCCCCAATCCCTATGTGGTCGACTCCGATGCCGATAAGCTCAATTTCAACTACTCTCGACCCGGTACAGTGCGCATCTATGACGTCTCCGGCGCTCTGATCGCCGAACTGCCGGTGAATAATTCATGGAACGGCAGGAACCAGAAGGGTCAGGCGGTCGCGTCAGGCGTCTATCTCTTTGTTCTGGCCGCCGAGAACGGTGATGTCGGACGAGGTAAGTTTCTTCTCATTAACAAGCGATGATTGCAGAGCGAATTACAGCCGCCGACCTGTCGGTCTCTCTCGACAAGGCAATGCGGATTGCCTCGCTTCTCAGCAATATTCAATTTGCCGATCTCTGGCGAGCGCAGGGAGGGACCCCCGCTATCTGGCAGATACGCGATCATGACAAAGTAATCGCCGCCCTCCTTGGTGTGGAATTCCGATTTTCCCCTCTGACCCGTTTCCAGGCGATGCCCGATGGTCTCTATGCCCGCCCCTGGATCGATGCGGCCATCAGTTTACGACGCTCCGACATCCTTGAAGCACTGACCCAAGGTATTTCCAGGCACAGCTACGCGAGAACACACCTGGCTGATCTTGATGCGGAGTTGGATCCGGGAAAGGACTGGAGTCGGCTCGACTGCGAGACTACCATGGTTGAGATTGCCGACCCGGCCTGGGAGCCGCCCGATCCTACCATCAGGTCGGAAATCCGCAAAGCGGAACGAGAAGGTATAGTCGTTACTCCGTTCGACTCTACAAAGCATATGACCGGATTCCTGACTCTCATGCAGCAGACGGAGAGTCGCCATGGCCGGCAACCCAAGTACAGTTCGCAGTTTTATCGGGAATTAGCCGGCCTGGCGGAGTCCGATGATCGAATTCAGTGGATTGTGGCCGAGAGGGGAGACGAACTGGCCGCATCGCACATCTACCTGCTGGACCGCGATACGGCCCTGTACTGGCAGGCACATTTTGACAAAAAATACTCGTTCTTGAAGCCGAATCAGTACATGTTAGCACTGATAGCGGCTCAATTGCGACCCCGGGGTATTCGCAAACTCAACCTGGGAAGTTCGTCCGGCGGCAGTGAGAGCCTCCAGGCATATAAAGAGAAATGGGGCGGCGTGACACATCCGTATCCGCTCCATCAAAAGTACTCGTTCTTGGGAAAATTGTGGTGACCAAAGAGAAGTTCAGAGTTCTCGTTCTTGCCGATGCCAGTTCGTTTCACACCGAACGGTATGTCGCTGAGTTGCTGCGGCAGGATGTCGAGGTCCTGCTGGTTTCCCTCGAAGAAGGGCGCATCCCGCACTATCGCCTCGCCCAGCGTACGCCCTTCAGTCCGTTCTGGTATGCGATGGCGGCTACCGAAGTACGCAGCATTATCAAAGATTTCAAGCCTGATGTCCTCAACCCTCACTTTGCATCCGGATATGGATTTACGGTGGCCCTGGCTAACGCCCGCAAAAGCGTCCCCGTAGCGCTGCATCTCTGGGGCTCGGACATACTTGTAGTACCAGCCAAGTCAATATTCCATGCCCGCAAGACCGCCCATGCTGTTCGCCACGCCGATCTCGTTATCGGCGACTCGGAATACCTGATCAAGGAAGCATCCAAACTCGCCACGCTCAAAGAGAAGCTCGTGGTCCCGTGGGGCATTGAACGGGAGTTCCTCAAATTCGGCGCCAATCGCAAGCCGATGAAACGTCCGCTCAGGATCATCATTCCCCGCCATCATGAAAAGATATACAATAACCTGTTTCTCGCCCAGGCGCTGGCCCCGCTGGTCAACACCGGGCATATTGAACTGACGTTTCCATCGTTCGGCTCACTCTCCGGAGATTTCCGCCTGAAGACTGAGCTGCTACTGGGGAATGCCATCCATTACTACGATCCCATGAACCGCCCCCAGTTCTTGGAATTCATGGCCGGCCATGATATTTACCTCTCATCGGCCATTACCGATTCATCGCCCGTCTCGCTTATCGAAGCCATGGGACTTGGACTGATCCCGGTTGTCGCGGACATACCCGGAGTACAGGAATGGCTCGATGACTCTTCCGGGTACCCTTATCCGCTCTACGACGGCGCCGCGCTCCAGAAGATCATTGGGGACCTGGTGAAGGGCGCCCACAATGACGACGATCTGCGCAAGCGCAACGTGCGACGCATTGAGCAGGAGGCCCTGTTTGAAAACAATGTCGCTGCGATGATCGCGGCGATGAACAACTTGAGGAACCGGGGAAGCGCGTGAACCGCCGGGTTCTGATTGTCTGCTATTACTTCCCTCCGCTCGGTCTCGCCGGAATCGGCCGACCTCTCAACCTGTTCAAGTATCTCCCGAAGCACAACTGGGATTGCCACATTCTCACCGTCAAACCTGTCACGTATCGTGCCTACGAGCCGGAATTACTACACGGGCTTGATCTGTCCAGGATACACCGATCCGGCTCCTATGATCCGCAGCGCCTGATGTATCTGGCCGGGTTGCGCAAGGTAGGGAAGAAGACATTGGCCGGCACAGCAGAGATGCGTTCCCGCTATTTTCCCGACTCGAAGAGAGGGTGGATTGGCCCTGCGGTCAGATTGGGAAAGAAGCTGATTCGAGAATTCAATTACGATGTGCTGATTTCCACTTCGCCGCCAATCTCGTCGCACCTCGTCGCCTGCAAATTGGCCAAAGAAACCAAAATCAAATGGGTGGCTGACTTTCGCGATTTTTGGACCAGCACGACGATCGATGACTATTACGGGCGGTCACCACGGGCCGAACGCGCCTATGATCTCCTTCGGTTCATTCACGACCAATCCACCTGCATGACCGCAGTCAACAACTCTGTGGCAAGTTATGTTGGAGCCGATGAAGTCATCTCCAACGGATATGACCCGGTCATGGCTCAGAATTGGAAAGCGCCCGAATTTGGGCAGAAATTCGCAATCGGCATTTTGGGCACCCTCGGGGAGTGGAACCCCGTCGACCCGCTGATCGATCTCCTTCAAGCAGTCATTTCAACACGCGGATGCGATCCGAGTAAACTGAGCATAGTCCATGTCGGCAATTGCGATGACAACTCCCGGATGACCCTGGATCGTGCTACCGGACTCGGCGTGGAGGTAATCTCTCACGGCCTCCAGCCCCGCCAGGAGACCATCGAACTCCTCAGCAGTTCTCACTGCATCTTTCACTCTCTCTCTTTGGGCAGCGGCAAAGGACTTACCACCGCCCGCATATTTGACTCGCTGGCTTCCGGCCGTCCGATCCTCGCCTATGGGGACCAGGGGGGAGAAGTCGACCTGCTTCTGGCCGGCACCGGCAACGCTCTTCGTTTCGACAATCAGACCACCGGCGCTGCAGCCGACTATCTCGTGGATCTGATTGGAAAGTGGAAGAATGGCACCGTGACAATTACTCCCACACCCGCGTACGCTTTGCCATACCGATGGGACAACATCGCGGGACAATTCGCCAAACTGTTTGATTCACTCCTATGACAGTCAAGCCTGAAATATCAGCCATCATCATCGTTTACAACGGGATGAAGTTCCTTCCCGATTGTCTCAACACACTGATTGCAGACATTGGTACGATTTCTCATGAGATCATAGCCGTGGACAACGGTTCCTCCGATGGCTCAGCCGAATTAATTGCAACGAACTATCCGGATGTACTGCTAATTCGCAACGGCACGAATGTGGGTTTTGCCCGCGCCGTGAATATCGGCCTGCAGACTGCCTCCAGCCAACACCTGTACGTTCTCAACCAGGATTTGCGCTTCAAGCCAGGAGCAACACCGACGTTACTCGCGAAAATGAAGGGGGATGTATCTCTCGGCATGATCGGCCCCAAGTATGTCGGATTCGACGGTCAACTCCAGCACTCAGCCCGCGCTTTCCCGACTTGCAAGCATGTCTGGTACGATGCGTTGTTGCTATCCCGACTATTTCCCTCAAGCCGCGAATTCGGCTCCTGGCGGATGACCTGGTTTGACCATGAATCGGAACTGGAAGTGGATCAACCAATGGGCTCGGTTATGCTGATACCGCGTGGCGTAATTGAGAAGGTGGGGCTGCTCGATGATTCGTTTCCGATATTCTTCAATGACGTTGACTACTGCAGGAGAATCAGGGCTGCCGGATATCGTCTGCTCTACTATCCATCCGCCGTGGTTGAGCATTTCGTCGGCGGTTCCACGCGAACCCGCCCGATGCGGATGAAGATCGAATCGCACCGCTCGATGTATCGCTATCTCAAGAAATACGCCCGCTGGTATCAATATCCCACTCTCTGGTTCACGGGACTACTGTTGCTCATCGGGCTGATACCGGTCCTCTTTCGGACCGGACTCGTACTATTCAGGCGCGCTACTTGAGCAGGATCATTTTCTTCGTTTCGCAATGGCTCCCGGCGGTCAATCGATAGAAATAGACGCCACTGGCGACAGCATTTCCATTCCACACCACTTCATGATCACCTGCCGACTGGACACCTGATACAAGTGTCGTCACTGTCCTGCCCAGCAAGTCGATCACTTCGAGCTTAACACTTTCTCTGCTTGCCAGACTGTATCCGATCAGGGTGACCGGATTGAACGGATTAGGGTAATTCTGCGCCAGACTGAATGCGTAGGGCACATTGTCGTTGTCGTTGTAATCGGTTACAATCGAGCCGGAATAGGAAGTACGCGCTGTCAGCAAACCCGGTTTCGCCGAACTGATCACGTAGTCCCCACTGGAATTCGGCAGAACAAATGCAACTGCGCCGTTGATATCGGTAACCTGCGTTGAAAGGAGCACACCATCGGAACTCAGCGTTACACTGGATCCTGCTACAGGCTGACCATTGGCCGTGATCCTTGTCGATATTCCGTTTCCCGTCGTCGCGACAGCGAGCGCCTGCCGCGCCGGAGTCGATGTATACACCCGCAAACTCGGATCCCCAAAGAAATTCTGACCATAGATCAAATCCCGGTAATAGCTGTAGACCGACTTGGCGCTGTACATCGCACTGGCCGCTGATCTGTCCGGATGTGCGAAAAGCGAGTCATAGAAAGCTGTCTGAAGCAGGTAGCTCGACGACACCCAGCCCCAGCGGGAATTGGCAATCATCGCCACCGCACCATCGGTTTCACCAAGAACGTTCTCGGCAAAGCAGTCCCCCGGAATATTGAACGGAGCCTGGTCCTTATCGAACGCGCCGTTGTCGCAGCCGAGAGAATAGAAGAAGGCCGGCATATTGGGCGCCTGGATAGAATCAAAGCAATCCGATTCCCCCGACTGCGCCCCGGCCAAAAGATATTGCTTGGGGTTGGTGTTGTACCCTGATGTCTTGACGGCAAAACCGTCAGACCGCCCATGAGCGATCACATTGACGATCCCGAACCCGGAGGTCAGTACCGGCCGAAGCTGCTTGGGCGAGAGATTCGAAGGTGCCGCGTCATCTCCGCGGGATTCCTCGACACCGTTCACCGTATCAATCGTAAATGACTCTGGGAAAGTCGCCGCTACTCGAGACTGCTGGCTTATCGGCGTCCAGTCCCGCATCTGGTCAGAGGAAAATAAGAACGACCGGGTCAGGTAGCTGAGGTCGCCATGCCCCGGATCTGATTCGTATCGAATCAGCTTTGCGATGTATCGATTTACCTGATCGACAGTGTGAAACGGAAGCCGCCCCACCATTAACTCGGGGGTCAGGTCCGGTGCATCGTCATACCGTTCGCCGTAAACACCGTCGTGGTCGTGATCCCAGTCGCCAACCAGATCGGCAAAGTACAAGTCGCAGATCTGCTGATCGGCGAGTGCGGGAGTAGTATCTGCGGTCAAGTGATAGGCGTAACGGATCGGAAGAATTGTCTCGTCCCCGCCAAGGAGGACGTATTTCCCACCTGCCGCATAGAAATCCTTGAGATAATTCCTGAGCTTCTCGGCGTTATCGACACCAGAATAAGTCGCGAGGACTTCTTCTATCAATTTCACCTGGGCATGATACCCAGTCTCGTTTTTGTGACGAGCCGCCGCTGAAAACGCATCGGCCAATTGGGCGTTGGTGACAATCACGTAGTCGACCAAATCGGTCGTGCCCGCAAGCGCCTGTGAGAATGTAGTGCGCACAGGGTCAATGCTTGTAAACTCCTTGCACGCCGAGTTCGCTACGATCGCACTTCCGTATACGAGATTCGTCTGTGAATGGAATAGTAGTTCTCCCTGAGCATTTATCGTAACCGGGAAGAAATAGAATTCCGCATACCGCACTCCCTGAATCTCTCGCTCACCGATGACGTAGATAGGCTCAGCGCCAATCTGCTGTGCATTCGTTTCACTCGAGAGAATCCGCGGATTATCAAGCGAAGTCGTTTGATCATCGAATAGGCGAGAGCAGGGGAGAGACCCGATGGTCGCGGATGACTCGTCGGATTCTGCTTTCAGCATTCGCGCTGAGAAGCCGGTTTCGAGTGGAATCAACAGGTGTTTGGCCGGGAGAGTGACTTTGCCACCCACGACGATCGACTCGCAGTCAGGATAGCTTACGCGAAGTTGATGCTGATTCACAGCCACGTCGGCCACGCTGCAATTCAGCGTAGCTCCTGCCGCCGGCAGAGCCGCTGATACAAGAATCAGCGCTATTCCAAAAATCAATCTACCCCTCATGACCTCTCCTGTTTCAGACTGAATCCCGGTTCGTTAACTGCAACGGACCTGCCGTCATGCCAGTCCAGCGGGCCCTGAATCCGCCAACTAGCCTGTTGAATAGCAATGAGTTGTGGTCATCGACCCTGGGCCCTGGAAGGGTGGGGAAGAGAGCCGGGGAAACCAGTAGGACCAATCCCTCACCTCTCGGTTTAGAGGCGCTTCAGGCTGCCAGGAATTCGTCAACTAAAAAATGCAGCTGCAAGTGATAAAAGGGGCAAGGGGATACCTCCGGATTGACTTTTTTGAAGACCCTTATGTCTTGAATAATAGGGACTTACCAATGAACATTTTTCTAACCACAGTGGAAAAAAGAGCTTGACTCGGGTGGTGAAAAAGTGATATTTGTGGCAAAAGATGGGTGAAAGTGGCAAAAAGTTGAGGATTTTGTGACCGGTTTTTACGGACAGTACCAGACGACGCTCGACGACAAAGGTCGTTTTGCGCTGCCTGCCCGTCTGCGGTCAGTCAAGGACCTCAGCGACCAGCCACTGCTGGATGGCAACATCGTTTTGACCAAGGGACTGGAAGGCTGCCTCAGTCTGTACCCTGAGTCCGAATGGGCCGAAATTCAGAACCGTCTCGCCACGCTCAGTTTCACGCAGAAGGACTACCGATTTTTCGTGCGCCGCTTTTACTCCGCGGCCACCGTCGTCTCCCCCGACAAGAACGGGAGAATTCTGGTTCCGTCGCACCTTGTTCAGGAAGCCGGGCTTAAAAAAGAGCTTCTGGTAATCGGAGTTAACCGCTGGGTGGAAGTCTGGAATCCCGAAAGATTCCAGTATTACCTTGAGCAGTACACGCACAGTTACGAGGAAGTAGCCGAAAGATTGTTCTCCGGCGATGACCGCACCACGACCTGATTTTTATCATCAGCCGGTGCTGCCGGTTGAAGTGGTCACGCTAGTGAAAACTGACCCCGAAGGGGCATACCTCGATCTGACTGCGGGTGGAGGCGGACATCTGAAACTGATGGCCGCGCAGCTTGGACCGAAAGCCCGGCTGTACGGTATCGATCGGGATCCTCAGGCGGTTGCATTTGCGACCAACGTACTCCAGACCTTCGTCAACTTCAAAAGGATAGTTTGCGCTTCGTACGTCGATGTCGGCGGCGTGGTGAAGCAATTCGAGGATCAGACCTTTACCGGGATCCTCCTTGATCTCGGAATTTCGTCGCGCCAGATCGATGATCCGGCTCGCGGGTTTTCATTCTCTCAGGACGGTCCGCTGGATATGCGGATGGGTCCTGATGCCAGGCAGACCGCGGCCGAGTTGTTGTACGAGATCGACGAAAGAAAGCTGGCTGAAATACTCAGCCGCTACGGAGAAGAACAGAGAGCCAGGAATTTGGCCCAAGCGATAGTCAGGGAACGACGCAAAAAGATGATCGCCACTACCTCACAGCTCAGCGCCATTATCGCCTCCGTTGTTCGCCCACCTCACCAGACAAAATCCCTCGCCCGCGTTTTCCAGGCGCTTCGGATCGCTGTCAATCACGAACTCGACCAGCTTGAAGCGGTCCTGCCGGCGTCGTTCGATCTGCTCCGTTCCGGCGGACGCCTCGCCGTGATCAGCTATCACTCGCTTGAAGATCGTCTGGTCAAGCAGTTCATGCAGGGGAAGAGCAAGGGGCGCTGTACCTGTCCGAGAGATCTGGCCGTCTGCGTCTGTGGCGCCACCCCGACCGGCAAAGCCATCACCAAGAAACCGGTAATCCCGACCGACAGTGAGCAGGCCGAAAACAGCCGTTCCCGCTCGGCCAAACTTCGCGTACTGGAGAAGCTCTAGCATGTCCCTCTCAGTACGCAAATTCAACGAAACCGCGGAAATGCGCTCCGGACTCCTGAGCCGCATCCGATCACACCGACTGTTCTCAACCGGCATAATGGGACTTCTATTGGTGCTCGTCGCCTGTATTCATATCTGGCAGCGAGTCCATGTGATTCACCTGGTCAAGGAGACCGGGGATCTTCAGATCGAAAACCGCAAGCTGGTGGACGAGACGAAGAAGGTCCTGACCGAAGTGGCAGCGTTATCGATGGCCTCAAGGATCGAGGCCTGCGCTGCCGATTCATTGGGTCTCCAGCGTGTCACTGCCGACCGCCTCTACACGATCACCCGCGACCAGGAGAAGCCCAAGAAGACCGACGAACTGGCTTCGGTGATGACCTCCATGAAGCGGGTCGTTGACTATTTGCCGGAACTCACGGGTGATGAAGTGAGTGCGACCGAAC
>JBATNE010000189.1:0-4086 GCA_049290195.1 Candidatus Zixiibacteriota bacterium | reverse complement strand
GCCTGGCCCAATGCCGTAAACTCTCCGGACGGCCGATGGCTCTTCGTGTCCAACTACCACGGGTATCTTCAGGAGCAGATCTATTACCGGGACGAACGGAAACGGGATTTCGGACTCAGACCCCTGTTGACTGACAGTGCGTATCTCTACGATATCATCCCGCTCAACGACCGGTTCTTTATCCGGACCAACGAGGGTGCCGGCCGATTCCGGGTCATGTCCGCTACCTATGACCACCCCGAACGGGAGTACTGGAAAGAAGTGGTTCCGGAATCCAGAGGGACAATCAACAGCGTACTGGCGATCGGCAATCGGCTGATCGTCAATCGTCTTGAAAATGCCTATTCGCACATCACGCTCTATGCCTTCGACGGCAGCTCGCCTCAGGAACTGGCCCTACCGACTCTCGGCACCGCCGAGTCGTTTGCCGGCGAGTGGAGCGGCCATGAGCTGTTCTTCTATTTCTCGTCGTACACGGTACCCCCGTCGCTTCTGCGATACGATTTGACCACTAACCAGCTCACGGAAATGGATCGTATGAAGCTGAATTACAGCTTCACCGATTTCGAAACGAAGCAGGTCTGGTTCAATTCCAAAGACGGCACTCCGGTTTCAATGTTCATTGTCGCCCCGAAGGGGACCAAACTGGATGGCACCAATCCAGTCCTGTTGAATGGCTACGGTGGATTTAGAAGCTCCGACACGCCAATCTTCTCACGCAAGACAGCCGTCTGGCTGTTGCATGGCGGGATCTATGTCGATGTCAATCTGCGGGGCGGAGGTGAATATGGCGATGCCTGGCACAAGGCGGGAATACTCGAGAAAAAACAGAACGTCTTCGATGACTTCATCGCTGCGGCCGAGTATCTCATCAAGGAGAAATACACATCTACAGAAAAGCTTGCCATCTATGGCGGTTCCAACGGCGGCCTGTTGATCGGTGCGGTGATTACTCAGCGCCCGGATTTGTACGCCGCAGCAGTGTGTGACGTGCCTCTCCTGGACATGATTCGGTATGACCGCTTCCAGTTGGCGAAACTCTGGAACAGCGAATATGGCAGTGCCGATGATTCCACACAATTTGCTTTCCTGTACAAGTATTCACCTTACCACAATGTCCACAAAGGGACGAAATATCCGGCAGTACTTTTCAAGGCAGGTGAATCAGACAGTCGCGTTGACCCGATGCATGCGCGGAAAATGGCGGCGCTGATGCAGGCATCGACCGGCTCAGATAAGCCGATTTTCCTCCGGGTTGACTCGAAATCCGGCCATGGGCAGGGAAAACCGACCGCCAAGGTTGCCGAGGAGATCGTCGATGAGTATTGTTTCCTCTTCCAGGCGCTCGGATTGAGACTCTAAGTACCGTTTATTCAATCGGTTTGATGGGCCGTAGGAAATACTGCGGCCCTTTTTGTACTATTTTGTCCACAGTGGCTCCAACGCTGACAATTCTATTGTCTTTTTGGCGCGCCATGCTATTTTTAACACCTGTGAATTTGTTCACAATTGTAAAGACCATCAGGAGGTTGCGTGTCTATAGTTCGGCCACTTAAAGGGCTTCGCCCCAAACCAGAATTCGCCTCACAAGTTGCGTGTCCTCCCTATGATGTGTTGAACGCACAGGAAGCCCGCGTCATGGCGCAGGGGAATCCGAGTTCCTTCTTGCGCGTCAACAAGGCTGAACTTGAATTCGATGATTCTGCCAATCCCTACAGCCCCGAAGTCTATCAGCGCGCGTGTGACAATCTGGCCAAGCTGGAGAAATCGGGCGTCATGGTTCGCGACACACAGAACTGCTTCTACCTCTATCGCCTCACCATGAATGGCCGTCGCCAAACCGGTCTGGTCGCCCTCACCTCAGTGGATGAATACGACAAGGGAAGAATCAAGAAGCATGAACACACCCGCCCGGAAAAAGTGAACGACCGCGCCAACCATATCATGCAGGTGCACGCCCAGGTCGGTCCGGTCTTTACGGCGTTTCGCTACAATCCTGAAATCAGCCGGATATTCGGGGAAATCGTCTCCAATCGCCCGCTAATCGATTTTGTCGCCGCCGATGGCATCCGCCACGAACTGTGGGTGGTGAACGATGAAGATGTCGTCTACGATATCATTGCCGCGTTCGCTCGCCTCGATAATCTCTATATCGCCGATGGTCACCATCGCAGTGAAGCAGCTTCCGAAGTCGCTCGTCGCCTTCGCGAAAAGAACCCGAATCACACCGGCCGCGAAGGATACAACTTCTTCCTGAATGTCCTTTTCCCGGACCAGGAACTGGCGATCCTCCCGTACAACCGGGTCATTCGCGATATGAATAACCTCTCGCTCTCCGAAATTCTGGAGAAGGCGTCGCAGAAGTTCGACATCACCCCTTATCAGGACGGCGAACTCACGCCGACGCAGAAGCACCAGTTCGGGATGTATGCCGATGGCCGCTGGTACGCGCTCAAAGCCAAGCACGACAGCTTTGATCATTACCACCCGACCCGGTCAATCGATGCGTCGGTTCTTTCCGACAATTTCCTGGCCCCGATTCTCGGGATCATGAATCTTCGTACCGACAAGCGAATTGACTTTGTCGGCGGAATCCGTGGAACGGCAGAACTGGTGAAATTGGTAAATTCCGGTCAGTACAAGCTGGCCTTTTCGCTGTATCCCACTTCGATCGAACAGCTCCTGACTGTGGCTGATGCCGGCGAAGTGATGCCCCCTAAATCAACCTGGTTCGAACCGAAACTTCGGGACGGGCTGGTAGTGAATCTGCTGAATGGCTGATACACTCTGTATCTGAAGGGAAACTGTTATGTTGATTCTGATTGCTGATAAGTTTGACAGCACGATGCCGACGACACTGGCCCGGTACGGCGAAGTGACCACCGATGCCGCCCGTGCGACCCAGGCCGACATTATACTGGTTCGCAGCAAGACCAAAGCCAATGCCGCCTATCTCGATGCCGCCAAGAATCTGAAATTGATCATCCGCGGTGGAGTGGGGCTCGACAATATCGATGTCAAGCATGCCCAGTCACGAGGGATCATCGTCAAGAACACGGCCGAAGCTTCGACCACCGCAGTGGCCGAACTGGCGTTCGCGCTCATGATCGCCCTGCCGAACCATATCGCCAAGGCTGATGCCTCCATGCGTGAAGGAAAGTGGCTGAAGGCTGAAATGGAGCGGACCGAGCTGTGCGGCAAGACACTCGGTATTCTCGGCATGGGGCGTATCGGTACGGCGCTTGCTGTCCGTGCACGCGCCTTTGGCATGCGGACTCTCGCCTGGCACCCCGATGTCTTCTTTTCAGACTTTGCCGAGATTCACGGGCCGATCGAAGATGTCCTCGGCATGTCGGACTACCTGTCCATGCATATGCCGCTTGTGCCGGAAACCCGGGGCATGATCAACAAGGAGCTTCTCCCCAAGTTCAAGAAAGGGTCCTACCTGATCAACACCGGCCGCGGTGAGTGCGTAAATGAAGAAGATGTGGTTGAAGCGCTCAAATCCGGTCACCTGGCCGGGTTTGCCACCGATGTCTGGTATTCCGATCCGCCGGTGAATTCACCGCTCATGGCCGCTCCGAACACCCTGTTTACTCCGCATATCGGGGCGTCATCCGAGGAAAACATGCAGCGGATCGCCGCCATAGCAGAAATGATTGTCTCGGACTATGTCAAATCGCACAAATAGTCCCGGACTGAACCAGGAATAACGTACAAGCCACAGAGGCAATAGATATGGCAAAGCAGGTATTCAATTTCAATCCGGGTCCCGCGGTACTTCCCAAAGAAGTGCTCCAGCAGGCGCAGGCGGAACTTTTGGATTACAAGGGAACCGGGATGTCAGTTCTCGAGATCTCGCATCGCTCGGCGGAATACGAAGAGATCAACAACTCCGCGATGGCCCTCATTCGTGAGATCGCCGGACTCGGGGACAACTACAAGGTCCTGTTTCTTGGCGGCGGAGCCTCGCTCCAGTTCGCCATGCTCCCGATGAACCTTCTCCCCAAGGGTGGCACCGCATCGTATGTGGAAACCGGCTCGTGGGCGGAAAAAGCAGGGAAAGAGGCCAAGAAGCTCGGGCTC
>JBATNE010000188.1:0-1786 GCA_049290195.1 Candidatus Zixiibacteriota bacterium | reverse complement strand
GCTCCCACATGTGGATGCTTTAAGGTAACGCACTCCCCCCCCAGACTGTCAAATGAAATTCGCATTAAGATGAACATGACACACTATGACAATGACGCTTGTCACCTGGTCACTGCCAATTTTTGGCAGTGCGATTGTCCGTCAGTAAATCCGTGTACTAATTCTGTACCAAATCGCGCCAGAAGATGAGTTCAGCGATGTATATGGAGGACACTATCAACAAGGAAGAACTATACCCGATCCAATCAGTGGAAATAGGGGTTCGTGCGAAAAAGTAAATATCTGAAACGAACCCAATTGAAATCGATCACCCGGGGAGCGGAACTGGTTGTATGGCAATGACCAAAGATGCTTGGAGTCGGATTTAGAATTGGGTTCGTTTGGGTTCGATCTGGGACACGCATGCCTGCCTGGTAGGGCACGAGTCTTGTTCAAGCCGAGCTGTGCGAGTCGCAGAATCCCGCCTTCAAGCGGGACACTCGTGCCAATTTAACTTGTGGCACGTCCGCGGAGGGACGTGCCCTACCACAATGTCTAAAACGAACCCAGTTCGTTGGACAAGACGACGCAGCAATAAGATACAAATGTCGCTGCGCGACCCGATCTGGACAACTGCCGACCCCGGCAAACTGAAACATTGACACAAACGTCCCTGTTGGGCATATTGATAGGTCACCATGATCTCTGAAAGCTGTCTGGAGGTCGTATGTCAAAATTTCATATCACACATCATGTCAAATACTGTCGCATCGCGAAGTCTATCGCGCTCGTGTTCGCACTGGCAGTCGCAATTGCGATAACGCCCAGTACATCGGTCAGGGCATCAATAATCAATGTCCCGGCCGATCAGCCTACCATTCAAGCCGGGGTCAACGCCGCTGTCAATGGAGATACCGTCATGGTAGCGCAGGGAACCTATACCGGCGATGGTAACCGCGACATCGATTTTGCCGGCAAATCGATTGTACTTCGGGCAATATCAAATCTGCTCGCAACAACGATCGACTGTCAGGGGACAACCAGCGAGTATCATCGGGCGTTTTATCTGCACACTGGCGAAGACAGCACGACTGTGATCGATGGATTCACGATCACGGGTGCGTACGACTCAACCGGGGCGGTCTACTGTCACGGCACAGGCGTGAAACTGGTTCACTGCACCATCATCGGCAACTCAGTCAGTGGCGTGCGGCATGTTCCGGTCGGGTCAACATGGAAGTGGATGGTGGTCGACGGTTGCACAATCACCAACAATACCGGCGACGGCATCTATGTGACCGGCGGATTGGTAATGCGTAACTGCACAATCTCCCACAACAGTGGGAATGGCCTCTACGCCAAGGAGCCCAGCTCGAATTCGAATGTCAGCCATTCGATCTTCGCAAACAATGGCCTGGCCGGCATGGGAGGAAGTTCGTTCTCCGGCTATATGGCATGGGTTACCAACTGCACGTTTGTCGGCAACACCGATGGTCTGGCGTGCATCGTTGACCTGCCGATCGGGCGGGCACCGCAGCTGACCGCTCGAGTACAGAACTGCATCATGGCCTTCAATACCAATCGCGGCTACGCCTGCGGCGGGTATGTCAATCCGGGTGTGGTCTGTTCCGATGCGTTCGGCAACGGCGGGAAGAACTGGAATACATTCAACAGCGTGCCTCCGGGAGGAGACTCACTTGGTAATAAGTCGCTTGATCCGCTCTTTTGTGAGCGCGCAGTCGGCAATCTCAGTCTGATGGACGCTTCCCCCTGTTCGGCGGCCAACAACGGTTGCGGATCGCTCATT
>JBATNE010000187.1:0-1860 GCA_049290195.1 Candidatus Zixiibacteriota bacterium | reverse complement strand
ATATTATTGTATCAACAGAGCGGCCATTTATGGAGAGTATACAGATATTGCGTTCTCTTTCTGAACTGGAGGAGAATCGAGATTCACTTCGAGTAGTTGATCTCCGGACTGAAGGGCGAGTATTTCTCATAACAAAAAATGATACTGATCCTGTATCCGAGGATTGATGCCGAGAAATCTAAAGCTCCATAAGAAATCACCCTCATCGAGGTGATTTATATTACTACTGTGGTGTCACGAGAGATTCTTCTGGAATATAGTAGATGAAGAGAGAGTCTCCAGCTTTGGCAATAGGGTTTGTAACATCGTATGCTTGAAGCCATTCGTAAGACATTTCTCCTGGCTGTTTTTCTTTGTAGAGATTTTCTTGAAGAAACCCAACTGAAATTGCATACCAGCCAGCTTCTGGGGCGAGATATGAATGCCAGGGAATATATTTATTCCCGAGGTAAAACTGAGGGCTTGATCCGCCAAAGTAGTCCACTCGAATTTTTTCTATAGGCGTTTTTGTGGGGGGTGCTTTTCTGGTAAGCGCCTGACAGGTATTCTCCTGAAAGTTTGTACTGACGCAAAGGTTGTATTGCTCAACAAAGTTCCGAAGACGTTTTACGTCTTGACCCCAATCGTAGTTTGAGTCAGTAACATAGACATAGCCGTTTTCATGACCCCCGGCGATCGGATTAAAATACGAGAGATAGGTAGGATAGGCGAGGACAGGTATCGCGATCACTATCAAAGCTGCTCCTCCGTAAAAAATCCGGAGAAGCTTATTGGAAATTTCGTTCTCCGTCCGCTTCAACATGTCAAAGAGTGTCTTCGCTACAAGGACGTAGAGAAAAGGGAGGATTGGAAAGAGGTGGCGAAAACCAATATTGAGATTGCCGGTGATACTGACATAGCTGTAAAAGAAGACAAAGAACATCATGAGCCATTGCGCAATATGACTTTGGAATGAGATACGGAGAAGACGAGGAAAACTCGAGAGTTTCTCACCGATGATGGTTTTACTCATTCGATAGAGTGTGTATCCAGTAGTTAAGATAAGAAGAAAGAGCATGGGGAGTGTTTCCTTCAGAAGGAAGACAACGGGGAAGTACCATGCTGAGGCATGATTAGAAACATTTCCGAGGAAATAATAGGTGTTTCCTCCAGCCACTCGCGCAAAAACCATAAAGACTCCCAAGAAATATTCGGCGAGTGGTTTCAAAAGAGTGTGGTTACTGAGAGCGATAATACTCATTTCAGCCGCGCGACCAATAAGCTTATCATTTGGAAACTGAGCTCGAGCTATTTCTGCAATGACTGACCCAGGCATATGAACCGTGTTGAAAAAGTAGAGCACCCAAATAGCAACGAAACACACGAAGACGATCGCGGTGTACTTGCCAAGATAGGTCAGCAGCGAAACAAACCGCTTCTTCCAGGGAGATTCTTCGCCGTCAGTCGATATTGAGAGGCTATAAAGCACAACAAACATACCAAAAATTGGGAAGAGAAGAACCGCAGAGAACTTGGCGAGTTGAGCGAGACCGAGGAAGAGTCCTGCCCAAAGAACATTTTTCCAGCTTGGATGTTCAAGAAACTTCACAAAGAAAAAGAAGGCAAAGAAAATAAATGCCGCAATACCAATATCAGTGGTTACGTAGTGGCTGTGAGCGAGAATATTTGGATCGAAAAAATAAAGGAGTGCGGAGAAAAGAGCTGCGATAGAGCCTGCTAATTGCTTCGTCCACAGGAATATGAAAAGTCCGAGGAGGAGCGCGATGAGAATAATCGGAACGCGTGCCCAAAATGTAATAGCATCTGCATCGTTGCCGTTTTGATGGAGAATTTTGTCGCCGAACTCCCACTGTGCCAATC
>JBATNE010000186.1:0-15871 GCA_049290195.1 Candidatus Zixiibacteriota bacterium | reverse complement strand
ATCCTCCTGTTCGGTCTCTACTATGCCTGGAAGAAAGGGGCCCTCAAGTGGGCATAATCAAGGAACTTCCGGTCTACGCGGAGAAGATTCCGGGCGGAGCGATCGTAACGACTTCGCTTGAAAAAATCCTGCACCATGGTCAGGCTTGTTCCCTGTGGTATCTATTGTTTGGAACGGCCTGCTGTGCGATAGAACTGATGGCCACCGGAGCATCGCGCTACGATTTCGATCGTCTCGGGATGATCTTCCGGGCGTCGCCCCGTCAATCCGACCTCATTATAGCAGCCGGCACAATCACCAAGAAGATGGCGCCGCGACTCCGCAAGCTGTACGACCAGATGGCCGAACCCCGTTACGTGATAGCGATGGGGGGATGTACGGTCAAAGGTGGTCCGTTCTATTATGACAGCTATGCGGTGGAGAAGGGGATCGACCATATCGTGCCGGTCGATGTCTACATCCCCGGCTGTCCGCCCCGTCCTGAATCGCTTCTGGAAGGGTGTTTGACATTACAAAAGAAGATCAAGGCCCAGAAGCTTTCGGACTGGCAGAAATAGTCATGACCAAAGACGAACTCAAAGCCTATATCGCCAGTCACTACGCAGACAAGATGACCCTTCTGGATACCGGTCGTCACGACCCGATGTATCTGGTCAAGGCCGAAGACCTCAAGGCGGTTTCGCTGGCACTTCGGGACGATGCTAATCTGAAATTCGATTATCTGTGCAATATGGGCGGGCTGGATACCAAGACGGCGTTCGAGGTTGTTTATTCGATTGCCTCGGTGCCGAACAAACTCCGGCTCGATTTCAAGCTCCAGATGCCGTATGAAAACGCGGCGGTGGAATCCCTCAAAGAAGTATGGCCCGCCATCATCTGGTATGAGCGGGAATTGTGGGAGCTGTACGGGATCGACGTGAAGGGGCACGGTAATCTGGGGCAGTTCCTGTTGCCGGATGGCTGGAACCAGGGATTTCCGATGCGGAAAAACTGGGACGCACCTGACTTTATCAGACTACCGGAGTTTGGCGCATGAGCATGCTTCGGACTGAAGAATTTGTCGTCAACATGGGGCCGCACCACCCCTCGACTCACGGTGTCTGCCGGTTACTCCTCACGATGGATGGAGAGCGGGTAACCAAGGTAGAGCCGCATATCGGGTATCTGCATCGCGCGATCGAAAAGATCTGCGAAAATCGCACCTATCCCCAGTGTATTCCGATTCTCGATCGCTTTGAATATGTGACCGCCATGTCCTGCAACTATGTCTTTGCCCTGGCGGCGGAGCGGTTGGCGAATATTCAGGTGCCGGAACGAGCCGAGCACCTCAGAGTCATCATGCTCGAACTGAATCGTATTGCTTCCCACTTGCTGTGGTACGGTACGACCGCGCTCGACCTTGGAGCGATAACGCCGTTCCTGTATGGTTTCCGCGAACGGGAACTGATAATGGATTTGTTTGAGATGACCTGCGGTCAGCGCTTGACCTACAATTATATCCGGATCGGCGGCGTTTCCAGAGATGTCCCGCCGCAGTTCGTGAAGATGTGCCGCGAAGCGGTTGCCACCATCACCAAGATGATGCCGGATTACGAAGGGCTTCTTAATGAGAACCCGATCTGGATGGCCCGTAATAAGGGTGTAGGTGTCATGTCGCCGGAACTGGCGGTTGCCTACGGTGTTTCCGGACCGGCATTGCGCGCCAGTGGTGTGAAATTCGATATCCGCAAAGATGATCCGTACGGCATCTATGATCGATTCGATTTTGAAATCCCGGTTCAGAAGAACGGTGATTGCTACGACCGATATATTCAGCGTCTGCAGGAGATCAAGCAGTCGCTCAGGATAATCACGCAGGCGCTCGATGCGCTCCCCGAAGGGGACATCAAAGCGAAAGTCTCCCCGAATTTCAAGCCGCCGGTAGGCGAGACCTATGCCCGCGTAGAAAACTCCCGCGGTGAACTGGGTGTGTACATCCAGGCCGATGGTACCAACAAGCCGCTCAGGCTCAAGGCCCGCGGCGGATCATTCAATCACCTTCAGGTTCTTCCGGAACTGGGTAAGGGACTATTGATCGCCGATATCGTCGCCATCATGGCGTCGCTCGACATCATCATGCCGGAGGTGGATCGCTGATGCAGCCCATTATTGCAAGTGGCGAACTGATTGTAGTCTTCCGGTGGCTGCATGAGAAGCTGGCATCGACCGGTTGGCCGACGACAGTTGTCGATATCATCACATACTTGGTGCTGGCGGTGGTCCTGTTCGGGCTGCTGGCGGTTATCGCGCTCTTTCTGGTCTGGTGGGAACGGAAAATCTCCGCTCATATTCAGCAGCGGTTTGGTCCGATGCGGACCGGCTGGCATGGCTGGTATCAGACGATCATGGATGCGATCAAGCTGTTGCAGAAGGAAGATGTCCGGGTTGACACGCGTGACAAAAACGTCTTCTTCTGGGCGCCGGTGCTTTGTTTTGTGGCGGCGTTTCTGGCGTATATCGTCATTCCGTTTGGCGACGGGCTGATAGTCGCAGATCTCAATATCGGGATCCTGTATATCATAGCGGTCACAACCTTCACGATCATTTCTCTCTTAATGGCCGGGTGGGGTTCTAACAATAAGTACGCGCTTCTGGGCGGGATTCGTTCGGCAGCGCAGGTGGTGAGTTACGAAGTTCCGATGATCCTCTCGATTCTCACGGTGATTCTGTTCGCAGGGTCGCTTTCCATGGTCAAGATTGTGGAATCGCAGCAGGGGCACGGGATTTTCAACTGGTTTATTTTCCGGGTACCGTTCGGTCCGATCGCGTTTCTAACCTATCTGATCGCCGGAACGGCGGAAACCAACCGGACGCCGTTTGATATTCCCGAAGCCGAGCAGGAGCTGGTGGCGGGATATAACGTGGAATACTCCGGGATGAAGTTCGCCATGTTCTTCCTGGCGGAATTCGTGAATATGTTCACCGTCTCGGCAATTGCGGCGACGCTATTCCTCGGCGGATGGAACGGACCGTTCCTGCCGTCGTGGATATGGTTCCTTGGTAAGACGTTATTCGTTGTATTCATATTGATGATGTTCCGCTGGACCTATCCCCGCATGCGGGTGGACCAGCTGATGATGTTTGCCTGGAAATTCCTCGTCCCGCTGACCTTTGCCAATCTGATTCTGGCCGGCTGGATGAAATATGCCAAATGGTACTGGTGATCGGGAAAGAAGACTGATGGGAATTTTCAAAGACATCAAGAATTTGCTGATCGGCATGAGGATCACCGGCAAGCATCTGGGGAAACATGCGATCACGATCCAGTACCCGGAACAGAAATGGGAAATGCCGGAGCGGTCACGCGGTATCGTGGTGCTGCTGTCGGACAAAGAGACCGGGGACCTGAATTGCACATCGTGCATGCTCTGTATGAAGGCTTGTCCGACCGGCGCGATTTTTATCGATGCCCCGCGTGATGAAGTGACCAAGAAGCGGAACATGAAGAGCTTCACGGTGGATCACGGGCTCTGCTGTTTCTGCGGACTGTGCGAGGAAGCGTGCAATTTCTCGGCGCTCAAGATGGCCGGTAAGTACGAATTCTCGACGATCAATAAAGCTGATCTAATTTGGGACGTGAAGAAGCTTCAGGAGATGGGGCGCGACGTGCCGTATGTAGATAATCGCAAGAAGAAGGCACCGGTGGCGGAAGTGAAACCGGCAGCTCCGGCAGCCGAAGCCGCCGCACCGACGACAACGCCTGAAAAGAGCGGGGAGGGATCCAATGCTTGATGCTGCGGGCGGCCCGATCTTTTTGATTCTGGCCTTTGTAACTGTCGTTTCGGCTGCGATGGTGGTGAGTCTCAAGAACATTTTTCATTGTGCCTTATTCCTGATCATGTCGCTATCGGGTGTGGCCGGGATCTACATTCTATTGCATGCCGAATTCCTGGCGGCCGTTCAGTTGCTCATCTATGTTGGAGCGGTCTCCATTCTGCTCATATTCGCCGTCATGTTGACATCGCACCTCGCCTCGCGAAGGATCGAACAGACCAACCAGAACGCCATGGTGGCATTTCTTGCCTGCTTCATCTTCCTGTTCGGCGTCTGGTTTATGCTTCGCGAAACAAACGTCTGGCGCTATTCCGATGCGGTGCTTCCGGAAAGAAATGTGGAAGCGATCGGCAAACTGATGATGACCGATTATATGCTGCCGTTCGAAGTGATCTCGGTGCTGATGCTGGCGGCCCTGATTGGCGCCATCGTCCTGGCAAGAGAGGAGAGGACCTGATGTATCCCTATCTGATTCTTGCCGCAGCCCTCTTTGCCATCGGTCTGTTCGGCGTTATCACCCGGCGCAATGCGATCGGGATTCTGATGTCCTTGGAACTGATGTTCAACGCGGCCAATATCAATTTTGTAACGTTCAACAAGTTCCTTCACCCCGAGGGGCTCACCGGCCAGATGTTCGCCCTGTTTATCGTAGTAGTGGCGGCGGCCGAAGCAACTGTCGGGCTGGCGATAGTCTTACTGGTTTACAAGAACTGGCGCGGTATCGACGCCGATAACGTTTCGATCATGAAGTGGTAGGACGCGAGTAATGACGCAGCATGCATACATAATTCCGCTTCTGCCGCTGATCTCGTTTTTGATGATCGTCTTCTTCCTGCGATGGAAGGAAAAGATAGCATCGCTGTTCTCGATCTCGATGATTGTGGCCGACTGGGTTATCGCGCTGGTCATTCTGTTCGAGACGATAGCGCGCCATGGTGAGAAATACGAAGTCTTCACCTATATTACGTCATTTACCGGGATCAATTTTGAGTTAGGGATATTAATCGATCCACTCACCGCAATCATGCTGGTGGTGGTGACCACAGTGGGCTCCTGCGTGCAGATCTATTCGCTGGGGTACATGAAAGATGACCCCAGGTTCAGCAGGTTTTACGCCTATCTGTCGCTGTTCCTCTTCTCGATGCTCGGGCTGGTTCTGGCCAACAACTTCTTCATGATCTTCATCTTCTGGGAGCTGGTCGGGTTGACATCGTATCTGTTGATCAGTTTCTGGTTTGAGAAGAAGTCGGCCGCCGATGCCGGCAAGAAGGCATTCATCACGACTCGTATCGGTGACCTTGGGTTTATCGTCGGTCTGATGCTGATCGGCGCCTATTGCGGGACATTTAATTATCAGGGTGTATTCGACAAAGTAGCTTCCGGGACCATTCCGCCCGCGATATTGACGCTGGCCGCAGTCGGCGTGTTCTGCGGCGCGGTGGGTAAGTCGGCACAGTTCCCACTTCATGTCTGGTTGCCGGATGCTATGGAAGGTCCGACCCCGGTCTCCGCGTTGATCCATGCCGCTACCATGGTCGCGGCGGGTGTGTATCTAGTCGCTCGTTCGATGAACTTGTTCGTAGCATCGGCCGACGCTGCGATGGTAGTCGCCTGCATAGGGTTGATTACTTCGTTCATGGCAGCTTCGATTGGGCTGGTTCAGAACGATATTAAGCGAATTCTCGCGTACTCCACCGTCAGTCAGCTTGGCTACATGATCATGGCGCTCGGGCTGTACGGGTATGATACATCGATGGGTGAGCACTCTGCCGGGTATGTCGCCGGTACGCTGCACCTGATGACCCACGCGTTCTTCAAGGGACTTCTGTTCCTTGGTGCCGGTTCGGTGATTCACGCGGTCCATACGAATGATATCCAGGAGATGGGTGGACTGTCCAAGAAAATGAAGCTGACCACCTGGACGTTTGTGATCGCATCGCTGTCAATCGCCGGTATCTTCCCGCTCTCCGGATTCTGGTCCAAGGATGAAATTATTGCGACGACTCTGCACCACCCGGTGTTTTTCGTCTTTACCCTCATGATCGCCTTCATGACGGCGTTCTATATGTTCCGTCTCTGCTTCCTGACGTTCTTCGGCGAACCGAGGGACAAGCACCGGTACGATCATTCGCATGAATCGCCGAACGTCATGACCTATCCGCTGGTGTTTCTGGGTGTGCTATCAGTCTTCGCGGGCTGGGTGGGAATGCCCTGGCTGGAACACGGCTACTCGTCGTTCGTGCATTTTGGCGAGGTTGAACACGAAGGTGCCAATTACCTGTTGATGGTAATCTCCACGGTGGTGGCGGTGTCCGGTATCGGACTGGCGTACCTGATGTATTATCGTCGGTCTCTATCGGCCGAAGCGGTCGCAAGCAAATTCAAGGGGCTGTATACGCTCCTGTACAATAAGTATTATTTCGACGAGCTGTATAACGTGACCATCGTCAACCCGATTCTCAAATTGGGGACGTACCTCTGGTCATTTGATGCTACGGTTGTCGACGGTGCCGTGAACGGCGCCGGATGGCTGACGGTAGTCACCTCTGATATTAAGATGTGGTTTGACAAGTGGATAGTCGATGGCGCGGTTAACGGCTCCGGCTGGGTAGTCAGACAGATGGGCGGAATTCTTCGCCATCTGCAGTCCGGTTCGATGCAGTTCTATGCCCTGTTCACACTGGCGACAGTCGTTCTCATAGGACTGTACCGACTCGAGGGACAGGGACATTTCAGCTGGTCGCCAGCTCCGATCCTGACTGGCGTGCTTTTGGTCGGCGGTATCGCACTCTATATGGTGGCGCGGTCCGATCGCACAAAAGAAGCGCGTGCGAAAGAACTCTCTGCGGAAAAAAAGACTCTTGAAGGATAGATACTGATATGGGTGTTCTAAGTCAGCTCGTATTTGTTCCTCTGCTGGGCATGATCATTGTCATGTGCCTGCCAAAGGACAACCATAAACTAATTCGATGGACTGCGACCACAATCAGCCTCATCCCATTCTTGCAGTCCACCTGGCTGTTGTATGACTATTTCGTAAATTACTCCGGTTCCGCCGCGATGGCGTATACCGAAGGGCCGCTGGAGTGGATCCCGACCCTGCATATTCAGTATTACCTCGGGGTCGACGGCATCTCGGTACCGCTGTTGTTTTTGACCGGTATCCTGTCCACCATCAGTTTGATCGCATCGTTCGGCATCAAGGAACGGGTGAAAGAATATTTCGCCTTCTTCCTTTTGCTCGAAGCCGGAATGATGGGGGTGTTCGTCGCACTTGATTTCTTCCTGTTCTACGTGTTCTGGGAGATCATGCTGGTCCCGATGTATTTCCTGATCGGCGTCTGGGGTGGCCCGCGCAAGGAGTACGCGGCGATCAAGTTCTTCCTCTATACGCTCTTTGGCTCGATCTTCATGCTGGTTGCGATTCTGATCCTGTATTTCACATCGAACCCGCATACGTTAAATATTGTGACCCTGATAGAGTCCGGCTCCGTATTGCCGTACACACTTCAGATGGTCTGTTTCGTCTTCTTCTTTATCGCTTTCGCGATCAAAGTTCCGGTCTGGCCGTTCCATACCTGGTTGCCCGATGCCCACGTGGAAGCGCCTACCGCAGTTTCAGTCATTCTTGCCGGCGTGCTGTTGAAGATGGGAACGTACGGTATGCTGAGAATCAGCTGGCCGATGTTCCCGGCGGCGTTGAAGGATCTCTCCTTCTGGATCGCCTTGTTGGGTGCAATTGCCATCATCTATGGCGCACTTGTTTCAATGGCGCAGAAGGATTTGAAAAAGCTGGTCGCGTATTCTTCGGTTTCCCACATGGGATACTGCATGCTGGCGCTGGGAGCGTTTAACTCCCCGCAGGCAATCGAAGGGTGTATGTTCCAGATGCTCTCGCACGGATTGTTGACGGGGGCCATGTTCCTTCTGGTGGGCGTGCTCTACGACCGCGCTCACACCCGCGAAATTGCGGCGTTCGGCGGACTGGGGTCCAAACTTCCGATCTATACATCGCTCATGGTGTTCTTCTCCATGGGTTCGCTTGGATTGCCCGGTATGTCCGGATTCATTTCCGAATTCATGATATTTGTGGGATCGTTCAGCGTCCTGAACCAGGTTCTGGTTGGCATCTCCGTACTCGGTGTTGTGCTGGGCGCGGCGTATATCCTTCGGATGGTTCAGCGGGTATTCCTTGGGGAGTTCAATCTTGCCAAGTGGGGCGGGTTGACCGATATCAACGGCCGCGAGCTGTTGACCGTGATTCCGCTCATGCTGTTGACCCTGTTTATGGGTATCTATCCCAAACCGCTCAGTGATCTTATGGCGGCTACGCTCAATCACCTTGGCCAGCTGATGGGACGGTAACCAATGCAGACCCCGGCACCAAGTATCAACCTCGTTCAGATGCTCCCGGAGATATTCCTCTTCGTGTGGGCAATCGCTGTGATGACCCTGGATCTCGTTACCAAGCGTCGTTCGGCACGGTTGATTACCTGGTTCTCGATGGCCGGTCTGGTCATTACCGGGATTATCCTCTGGGTTATCAGTTCCAATGGGTATCAGGCGGGCGGATTCGGGATGATGTTCTACAACGATCCGATCGCCGTCTTCTTTAAGGTAATATTCCTGGTGGCCGCCTTCATGGCAATAGGCAGCAGTTTCGGCGTGGTCGAAAAACGGATATCCAACCATCGTGGCGAGTTCTTTGGACTGATCCTGTTCTCGACCATAGGTATGATGTTTCTGGCATCATCGAACGAGCTGTTATCGCTCTATATCGGACTTGAACTAACGACCATCCCGCTGTTTGTGCTGGCGGCCTTCTTCCGCGAAGAACGGCTGTCGGTCGAGGCCGGTATCAAGTATCTGGTTATCGGCGCGCTGTCATCGGCGTTCCTGTTGTACGGCTTGTCGTTCCTATACGGGCTCTCAGGCTCCACCGTGCTCATGCAAATGAAGCTCAATATCTCCCGTGTCCATCTGAATAATCACGGTGACATCGGGTTGATCCTGGTCGTTTCCGTCATGACCATTCTGGCCGGTATCGGTTTCAAGCTGGCGCTCCCGCCGTTCCACCAGTGGGCTCCCGATGTTTATGAAGGGGCGCCTACTCCGATCGCATCGTTCTTGTCGGTCGGTTCCAAAGCCGCAGGTCTGGTTGCCTTTGCCAAGATCATGGTCAACGCACTGGAGCCGTTCCATGATCCGGCCATGTCTCCCAATGACTGGGGACGACTGGTCGGGGCGATGGCGGTAGCCGCAATGGTCATTGGCAACGTGGTCGCAATCCAGCAGACTAATATCAAGAGAATGATGGCGTATTCATCGATTGCCCAGGCCGGATACATCATGGTTGGTATGCTGGCGATGAACGGCATGGGGCTGTCATCGGTCGCGTTCTATATGTTCGCATACATGTTCGCCAATATGGGCGTATTCGCCATTATCACGATTTTCGAAGACAAAACCGGTTCCTGTCAGATTGGCTCGTACTCCGGGCTCGGCAAGAGTTCGCCGTTCATGGCGGCTTCGATGTCGGTATTCCTGCTGTCGCTGGCCGGGATTCCGCCGCTGGCCGGATTTTTGTCCAAATACTATGTGTTTGCCGCCGCCATCAAGATGGCCGGTACGACACCGGAATTCACCTGGATGTACTGGGTGGTCGGAATCGCGCTGCTCACGTCGGTCTTTGCACTGTACTACTATGCCCACGTCATCAAGACGATGTATTTCAACAAGGCGGTCAGTCCCTATAAGTTCGGCATCCAATCGCCGGTGATGGTGGTCGTGGTGGTCGCTCTGGTGGGTGTCGTCCTGTTCGGCCTCATGCCGGAGCCGATCATTCGGTTTGCCTCGCAGATTCCCTCGGCCTGGGGTCTGTCCGGTCAGTAGCACGGCTCAGGCCGCTTACTCACTCAACCGCCAATCTGTTTGACACCAACGGAGTTATCCGGTATAATCTACGACGCGTGAAAGCGGCGACAGAATATGTCCATATCTGCAACTTTCGGTAAAATCTTCAAACGGTACTTTGTCAGCGGCCTGTTGGTCGTGGTGCCGCTCATTATTACGTACCAGGTACTGAAGTTCCTGTTCCATACGATAGACGATGTCCTGCAGCCGCTCATATTCCACGTATTCCACGTCAACATTCCCGGACTCGGACTGGCGACAACGCTTCTGCTGGTTATTGTGGCTGGAATTCTGACGCACAACTTTGTCGGCGGCAAACTCTATGGTTTCTGGGAACGAATTCTATCCCGCGTACCGCTGGTGCGGCCGATCTACTCGGCATCCAAGCAGCTCTTGCAGTCGACCACGCAGCAGAATTCCAGTTCGTTCAAGGAAGTAGTGCTGGTGGAGTATCCCCGGACCGGGAGCTACGCACTGGCCTTCGTGGCTCATCGGCTGGAAGTTGAAATCGAGGGGCGTATGCAGAAGAGTGCGTCGCTCTTCATCCCAAATCCGCCCACGCCGTTTACCGGGGTTTCAGTTATCGTCCCGATTGAGCAGGCGTATACGGTCGATATGTCGTTCGAACAGGCAATCAAATATCTCGTTTCCGGCGGTGTGGTGGCCCCGGAGCGCATTCGCCGTCGCGGTACCCTGACCTGGGTGCCGCCGGAGGAGTATTATCATGAAGCTCGCTAATCTCCTCGTTGAACAGCGGATCAATTTGGATCTTAAGGCCTGGACCAAGGAAGAGGCGGTCCGGGAACTGCTCGACATGCTGGTGGAGGAAGGGGTAGGATTCGACTACGACCGAGTGATGGCTTCAGTGCGCGAGCGGGAAGAGGTCGAAGATACTTCCTATGGTCATGGCTTTGCGTTTCCGCATGCCCGCACCGATGAAGTCAAGGAGCTGTTCGTGCTGATCGGCGTCTCCAA
Source organism: Candidatus Zixiibacteriota bacterium (assembly GCA_049290195.1). Lineage (GTDB taxonomy): Bacteria > Zixibacteria > MSB-5A5 > GN15 > FEB-12 > FEB-12. Next base: position 5,170 of record JBATNE010000186.1, on the reverse strand, counting down.
GAAGGGATTGGAAGGGAAGACCGCCGATGGGGTTCGGTTGCATGTTGTCTGTCTATTATTGACGCCGTCAACTATCGCCCGACTCTACCTGCAGACGCTTTCAGGACTGGCATCGTTGGCCCGGACAAAAGGGGCGCTGGAGAAAATCCTCTCCTTTGACCATCCGTTTGATTTGGTGCAAATGATCGCCGATCGCAATGTCACGGTCGATAAAGAACTGCTCGTGCGGGATGTCATGCGGCACAAAGTGGCCTCGGTTACTCCCGACGAGACGCTTATGGATGTCGCCAACAAGATGTTCAAGAACCGTCTCTCGGCGCTGGCGGTGGTCGATGAGCACAACAAGCTGCTTGGCGTTATCAACGATCGCGATCTGATCAAAGCGGCACTGCCGAACTATCGGTCGCTTATCGAAGGGGCTGGGGCGGTTGCCGATGTTGAGCCGTTCGAAGAACTGCTCAAGAAAGAACAGCAGATTCTGGTATCCCAGTTGTACCGCAGCGATTACGAAGTATGCTCCCCGGAAACGCGGGTAGTGGAAGTTGCGGCGATGATGATATTCAAGGATGTCCGGCGTGTCTTTGTCGTGCAGGGGGATTGCCTTATGGGGGTGCTCTTGCGCAAGGATATCGTCAATATGGTGATTCGCGGCTAGTCGCTGCCTGCGAGTATGAACTAACCCAAGGAAACCATGACTACCAAACCTACCCACTACCACGTCGAACCATATCTCTGGGTGATTCTCATTCTGGCTTTTGTCGCCACCGTGCCGGGGCTGTTTTGCGGATTGACCGGCACCCATCTGGCACCTCTGGCCGGAGCATTCGCATTCGGTATCGCGGTCTTTGGTGCGGCGTTTATTCTTTCGTGGGCGGCCGAGGCAGCTCAGATTGATATTTCCGAGTCGCTGGCCCTCGCGCTCCTGGCGCTAATAGCGGTACTTCCGGAGTACGCCGTCGACTTTGTCTTCACCTGGCGGGCGGCACATGATCCATCGCAGCAGCATTTTGCCATAGCCAATATGACCGGCGCGAACCGACTGCTCGTCGGTCTCGGCTGGCCGCTGATCCTGTTCCTGTACATTCTGGTCAAGAAGAAAAAGGCAGTTGTTCTCCAGGAATCACAGCGGGTTGAGATTTTCTATCTGGCGATGGCGACACTGTATTCGTTCACGATCCCGCTGAAGGGGTCGATGAACCTGATCGATACGGCGGTGTTGGTCACGCTGTTTGTTCTCTACACGAGAAGAGCCGCGCAGCTCGAATCTCCCGAGCCGGAACTGGTTGGGCCGGTGAAGATAGTCGCCAGGTTGAACACCGTTCAGAGGCGGGCGGCGACCATCTTCTTCTTTTTGTACGCCGGTACGGTGATCTTTTTTGTGTCAGAGCCGTTTGCCGACTCGCTGGTGGGTTTGGGGCGCTCTCTCGGAATTAAGGAGTTCCTGCTGATTCAGTGGCTGGCCCCGATAGCTTCGGAAGCACCGGAATTTATTATCGCCGCTACCTGGACTCTCCGCGGACATGCGTCATCATCGATGCGGGCGTTGATTTCATCAAAAGTGAATCAGTGGACGCTGCTCATTGGGACAATACCGCTGGTATTCTCAATAGCGAGCGGGAAAATACGGCCATTTCAGCTCGATACATTCCAGGATCATGAACTGTATCTCACTGCCGCACAGTCGCTGTTTGCCGTAGCGGTATTGGTGAATTTGCGGTTGACCCGTCTTGAAGGTGTGTTGTTGGTGGGACTGTTCGCGCTTCAGCTGATCGTGGAGAGTATTCGCGTCGAAGTTGCGATTGCGTATATCGTGCTTGCCGTGATATTTCACATTATCAACGCCAAGCACTTGTTGCCTACTGCCCGGATGGGGCTCGGTCTTAAAGACCGAGCCAAATAGGTCTTACTGCTTCTTTCCCGCCGTCACCGTTATACAGGCATCGGTGCGGATGTACTTTGCAAACGCCGCCGAGATGCTCTGCGGCGTAACTCCCGACAGACTCGCGATATACTGGGCATCGTAATTCTGCGGCAGGCCGAAATATTCATTGGCCGCCATGTAGTACGCCTGATTGATGCGCGAGAGTTTGGCGCTCAGGAGCCGTCCCCAGATTTGATTGCGGGAGCGACGAATCTCCTCCGCCGTGACGCCATCGAGTCGCAGTTTATCGATCTGCAAGTTGATTCCGTCGAGCGCTTCTCTGTATTTCTGGGCCGAAGTCCCCATGCTGCAGAAGTACCAGCCGAAATCCCGATCGAAGTATGATCCGGCACCAACGGAATAGGCAAGCCCCTGCTTTTCGCGCAGATTGGAATAGAGCCGTTCGGAGAGGATCGAGATTCCGATTTCCAGTGACGATGCTTCCGGGCTGTTGATAGCCGGAAGCGGACCTCCCTGAATAATACTCATCTGTTCTTTGGCCAATTCAACATGGTCGGTGACATGCGTGCCGACGGCAACCGGTGCGCGATCGGCGACGGCGGCTGCTCCGCCTTTCGGTAACGTACCTATAGTCTCCTCGACCCACTGCATGATGGTCGACGGATCCTGGTTGGTAGCGATGGCGAGAATGATATTATCCGGCGCATAGTACATCTTGTGGTAGGCGCGGAGATCATCGATGGTGATCGAGGCGATTGATTCCGGCGTTCCCATGATCGGGTTGGCGTATGGTTTGCCGGCGAACAGCGTGCGGTAGAAGAGTCCCTTTGCCATTGCCCCGGGCGAGGCCGCGTCCCGTTTCAATGTCCCGAGCATCCCCTGACGAATCTTGGCTATTTCGGTTGAGTCAAACGATGGCTGGGAGAGCATCTCTGCGAACAGCTTGAATCCGGCGCGAGCATACTCGTCGATCGTCTCGAACTTGAAGAAGGAATACTGGGGAGTGGTATAGCGATCATCGTACGGAATCCAGGGGTTGTCGTAGAGGGTGACGTTAGCGCCGATCGCCGCCAGATCACGGGTAAGCTTTTCGGCTGAACGCTTGCTGGTTCCTTTTTCAAGGCAGCGATTGACGAAATCAGTGATACCTGATTTGCCTGCCGGTTCGTTGGCAGTGCGATCTTTGCCGAGGACATCGAGCGCGAACACGCGGCTGTCGAGCGACGACTTGATCAGTACGACCAATCCGTTCGGCAGTACCTTGCGGACATACCTGGCGTGGTCGTCAAATTTGAGCGAGACTGCTTCGGTATTGGGGAATTTGATGGGGTAGCCGGCAGACAGATCCCGCTCCACGAACTTGACTGAGTCGAAATGTTTGGTCACCTGTTCTGCGGTCAGGCCAGAGGGTACATAGTGGGGGAGAGTGGAGTCGGTTATGGGGCGAACGGTGGTCACTATGTATCTCGGGTCGGTAAACCAGGTGGCGGCCGCTTTCTGGCAGGCCGGCCAGTCGATTTTAGAGAGCAAATTGGGATAATTCTCCACAAAGTCCCATCCGGTGACCGGGAGCTGCGGGGCGATCATGAAGCCGTAGTAGTGTAATTTTTCCGAAGTCAGCACATACTCGCACTTCAGACTGGTTTTGATTCCGGCGAGCACCGAGGTATCGATACTTGCTTTGGATATTGTCGCGACATTACGGATCACCGTTCCCACAATGCTGTCCCGCATGGCCGGTTTGTCGGAGACAATGGAGACTTCGAGGCGAGAGAAGCCGTCGTACGGCACAAAACTGACGCTGACATCGGTGGCCAGCGGATCGGCTCCCATCAGGTCCTGTTTCAGCGGGGAGATGTCCGCCAGATCGAGATAGCGGGCGAGCATGTCGATAGCCAGGAACGATGAGTCTCCGAAAGCCGGAGCGGCAAAGGAGAAGTTGATGAAGGTCGAGGCAACCGCGGCGGTTGTGTCATAGCGGATGCCGCCGCTGATGGTTTCTTTGCCGGGATTTGGAGCAGCGGCGTTGTCCGGTGTGTCGGAGATGGCGCCGAAAACCGACTCAACGGTCGCTTTCATGGTGTCGGCATTGAAGTCGCCGATGACCAACGTTGTCATGCGGGAGGGGCGGTAGTATTTCTTCCAGTATTCGACCACGGCCGCGCGGGGAATATTCTCGATAAACGCTTTGTATCCGAGCACCGGGCGACTGTAGTCGGTGCCGGCATAGGCCATGTCGGTGAAGAAAGCATCAGCCGGGGCGTTTGGTGCGTCGGCGTCCCGGTTGATCTCTTCGATTACCACTTTCCGTTCCTTGGTCATTTCCGAGTCGGGGAAGACGGAGTTGAAGAGCATATCGGCCTGGACCGCCATGCCGAACTGGATATACTGCTTGGGCAAGAGGACCAGATAGGCGGTCTCATCTTTGCGAGTGAAGGCGTTGATATAGCCGCCCAAATCGCCAATCGACCGGTCGAGCTTTTCGCGCGTCATATTGGTCGTACCATCGAACAGCAAATGCTCAAGGAAATGGGTAATGCCGTTCTCGTAGGTTGATTCATATTTGCTGCCGGATTTGACGAAGATCACGCTGGCCACCATGGGGGAAGCGTGGTTTTCCTTGAGGATCACCTGCATTCCATTCTTGAGACGGTAAGTCTGGGTATCGGCCGACGCGGTTGCGGCGGTCAGAATGGCTACTAGGGCGATCAGCGAGCAGACGCTGGCGGTTTTTCGAAGCACTGGAAACATGATTTTTCTCCGGCCGAAAAGTTGTCCAATTTGTGACCAGACGGCTATCTGTCACAGCACCAATGGGCTAACTTAGGTCTCATGGCGGGCACTGTCAAGCATCGACAATTTGGGCGTTGACAGGGACCGAGGGGTCGATATATTGGGTGAACTGCATGAAGAGACTTCTCATCAAACTAGCGCCTACCGGATTCCGTTGTCTGGTCATTGCCTTCGTCATGGTAGCGATTGGCTTCACCATGTTCGGTGCGGCGATGGGCGTGAATCCTATGGCCTCCCCCAAGAAGGCCGAGGTTCGTGCGCTACCTATCTGCGAACAGCTTACAGCCCAGCAGCCGAAGGAAGAAGCTTCCGGTGCCATGACGCCGAAGCAGAAGCCGCAGTCCCCACCGGAGATTTCGGTCGTCGCGCCGGTCATTACCAAGACTGACAGCGACAATGGCCGTTTCAATCGCAATTTCACTTCTGATTGCACCTATCATCAGGTCAATCAGTTTAGAGCTACGGTCAGAACCATCTGCGCCACGCTTTCGGTGG
>JBATNE010000185.1:0-13628 GCA_049290195.1 Candidatus Zixiibacteriota bacterium | reverse complement strand
GGCAACTGATAATCGACCAATCGGGTCTGGTGCCGGCAGGGATCTCTGGGCTAGCTGTGCAAGTTATTGCCACAACTGAACAAGAGCCGGCACAGGGCAATGTCACTTTCTGGTCAAAAAAAGAAGGCCTGCCCGGTCGGGCAAGCCTTCGTGAATATCGACTCTCAGGCCTCTTTAGTATCGCTTCAGCGAAATATCGATTTCCGGGAAACCGATCGAGTTGCCTTGAATAGTCTGCGTGTAGTTGGTCATGTCGAGCTGAATAGTGGTGCCGGTGATCGACGCACGAGTGGACGGCAGCGGGCGCATCAGCACGAACAGCGGGAAGTTGGTAGTGTCCTGAGTGAAGTTGTCCGGTTCGAGGGTGATGAACACCGTACCGACGTTTCCGCTGGCCAGCGGCATGAAATTCACGCTGTCAACGCCATACGAGTTCTGCAGAGCCGTGGCATCAAGGAAATCTTCACCTGGGAACGGCGGCCGAGGATTGTTGAATCCGTATGGATTGCTCTGGTCGGCCTGCTCGATACGGGCAAACGAACCGGTGGTAAACAATGCCCCGGTATCGCCCGGAATGAGCTTATAGTTCGCCGTGTTGTACCTATAGGCGGGAGGGGTCAATTTCCAGCGCTTGGTAGTAGGATACGGGGTCACGACCCATCCCTTATAGTGCCAGCCAAACCGGCTCATATTGGGGAGGACGAACGCAAACTGGTTGAACCAGTCTTTGAAATAGGAGCGCTGTACAGTGCTAAATGAAACTTTGACCACATTGCCGACAAACGGCGGCGTGCTGTCAGTACAATAGAAGAGATGGAATTTGACGCCCAGATGAACCGGGAGTGACGTACCCATCCAGAGGAACTCCGGAGAACCCAAATTGATGGTATCCGAAGTATAGCTGGTATCGGTCACACTGCACTGATACGTGTACGGGAATTTGGCGGAGTCTTCTTCGGTGACCTCTTCAGTCGTCCAATCCATTTCGATCGTGTCCGGAATATCGAAGTCGGTCCTGGCGTAGCCGGTGAACCAGAGTCCGTGGCCATCGGCAGAATCGCGATTCAGATCGGTCGGCGTTTCCATATTGAATTTGACAGTCGCACTCCAGAGTGAATCAGCTTCCGGGAAACGGAGTCTGATAGGATCATCCTCAGGGCGGGTGACATCGTCGATCAACATGATCGGTCCGGGACTGGCCGGATCGGCATCGACTGACTGTTCAACGGAGACGAGAACTTTGGTAAATGACAGAATATCGACGTTGAGGGCGAAGGTATCAGAACGGGCTGCACCGGCAGCGGTTCTGAATTCGCCAGACGTCGGATCAAACGAGAATTTTCCCAAAGAAACGGTATCGCCGGGTTTGGAAACCCAGAGTTCGTATACCATTCCGGGAGGGGGGCTCGGTAACCGCTCGGCCTTCAGCACCAGATCCGTGGTGCTAACGGGCGTAACTACGTCTTCAGACTGAGTACAGCTAAGGAGCAGGATGATCGAGACACTTGCTAAGACTAGGAGAGGCAAGCAGTTAGATCGCCTGAGCATGTATAAATTCCTCCTGGGGACAAGCCCGGAAAGTTCGGTCAAATCGTTTCCCAACAATAGGCTGCCAGTATAACATTCCGCCTTCGCGGGTGTCAAGTTCTTATTTCTACCCGGTCAGCCTAACTATAGACGTGTCATTGGTCTAGACCATTTAAAGAAATATCCCCAAAGGTCGATAATACCAGAAAGTAAACCAATCAATACAACAGGTAGATAGCCGTGAACAGATGCCCAAATTGCAAGACCGAAATACTGTTTGAAAGCGCCGAGTTCTGCGAGCACTGCGGCGTCTCCCTGGTCCAATCGAAAGACCGCGCCGATCGCGTTGAATCTTCCGATGACATGGAGTTCGAAGTATCGGAAGCCAATCCGGATCACACAGACGATACCGCCAAGCGTGGCAGACGCGCCGGTATCAGCGATGATCTGGGTGTGCAGTCAAGCGCCGAATTGGTGGAACACCTGGCCATGGATGACGATGGTACTGACTCTGTAGAACAGACACACCAGGCTCCGGCCGTCGCTGCAGTCGCGGTTGCCGCCGGTGCATCGGTCCCCCCTGTTCCGGGTTCCGACCCGAATGGTTTGCTTCGACTCTCAGCCGACGAAGTCAAGAAGATCGAACAGCGGATGTATGGGCAGTCCGAACGCAGCTATTTGAGCGAAGATGAAAAGCGCGCGCTTTTGAAGAACATGCAGACATCGGGCCATGCTACCCAGCCGCCATCTATGGATGGATCTTCCCGTACTATCCACAGCGAGAATCCGGGTGATCTCCCCCGTCCGCAGATAGCCAAGCGGAGTCGGGGCGTGGCGTTTTTTGTCAGTAACTGGATTCAGGTCCAGGGTGGGCTCGAACTTCACGAAATGGATGAAATCCAGATCAATGACCGCACCTACCTCCTCAAGAAGAAGAAATTCAGCCCCCGGACAGTCAGCATCGCCGCAGGGGTCATGTTCATGGCTCTGTTGTTCGTGGTCGGTTCCCTGTTCGTTTCGAGTGCCACCGATGGCAAGGGAGAACTGATTGGCGTGGTGCTCGATGCCAACCTGCAGCCCAACCAGCAGGGAGCGACAGTCAAGATCGCCGATCTTGGTCAAACGGTCAGTTCCAATGAACAGGGCTTCTTTAAGGCCGAACGGATTCCTGCCGGCAGCCACAAAATAGAGTATATCGTTGATAATCAGGTAGTCGGTACCGACTACGCTACGGTTACCGCCGGTCAGACCACTACCCTCACCCTTCGCCCGGCCGAAGCACTTGCCGTGACTGAGCAGGTTGAGAATCCCGGCACAACCGGTTCAAACCCGAACCAAGGTCAGCAGGTGCAGGCCAATATCCCGCCGACCAATCAGGGAACCGTCCCGGATCGTCCTCAGCCGACCCGCCAGAGCACAGATCCACTGGGCAAGATCAGCCTTCATGCCAATGTCGATGGGGCCAAGTTCAGCCTGAACGGCTCGGTTCTCGGAGCCGGCAACCTTACCTATAGCCGAATCAAAGCGGGGCGCCAGTCCTACTCCGTTACGGCTGATGGCTATCAGACCGTCTCCGGCACAATAGAAGTAGCCGGCGGCGAAACGCAGGTTCTCCAGGTCGATCTGGTACCGGCCAGCGGCACGACTGCTTCAGCTCCTAAGAAACAGGATGAATTGGAAGCAGCGATGAACCTCCTTCGTGGCGGACAGCCGTCCGAAGCTATTACGGCTTTCACTGCTATTGTAGAAAAGCAGCCCAGCGAAGCGGCCGCTTATGCTTCACGTGGCGATGCCTATATGGCGATCAAAGACAAGAAGGCGGCCGAGGATGACTACGTCAAGGCAGCCGAGATTTTCCGCGCCAAGAAGGTGTTTGGAGAATCCATGACCCAGTACAACAACGCGCTTCGCGTTAATCCGAATTCGATCACGGCGTTTCTCGGTCGCGCGTCACTGCATATCGACCGCAACGAAGAGATTGCCGCCATTACCGATTATGAGTCGGTGCTTAAGATCGACAAGCACTGCTTTGCCGCCTATTACGGTCTCGGCCAGGCGCGGTATGGCCAGGGAAATTACAAGGAAGCTATCAGACACTTCAAAGACGCCCGCTCTGAGAGCCCGGACAACGCCGAATTGTACCAGTATCTGATGCTGGCATATATGGGTGACGATGATCTGAAGGGTGTCAAAAAATCATACGAGAAATTCAAAGAGCTGGCCAACAAGGATCAGCTGTCCCGGTTGCAGGGAGATAAACGGTACGACGCGGTTCTTCGCGTTGTTTCTTCGGACGAGTGAGTTGAATTCACATCAATGGAAAAGCTCAACTGCTGGCAATTCAAGAACTGCGGACGGGAAAGAGGGGGGCTTTTCGCGGACCAATTGGGGGAATGTCCGGTCGCGACCGCGCTAAAATACGACGGGCAAAACGGCGGACAGGGAGCCGGACGAGTCTGCTGGCTGGTCGGCAAAGGCTGCACTGCCGGACGATCGACCCGGAACTGTCAGGACACCGGTTGTCACACCTGTGACTTCTACCGCCGGGTGCTCTTTGAAGAAGAAATTACGGTCACCGGCGCATACCATTCCGTTCTCTCCTAGACAATCGATAGACACCCGGTCAAAAATTAAAGGCGACAGCAGATAGCTGTCGCCTTTTTGATTTGATACAGTGCCTCTCCCTTATCGGGTCACCTCATCCACCCAACCATCGGTGGCAAATTTGTCTTTCAATTCCGTGAGCACCGTTCGGGCCTCCGCACTGGTGGAGTAAAATCCTATCCTCACCCGGTAATAGGTCTTTCCGTCTACCGTGCCTGTTGCAACGTACGCCTGATACCCCTTGTCCTGGTATACCTTGGCGGTCTCATTGGCGTACGACTCCGAAGGGGTACTGGCGATCTGGATGGTGAATCCGTCATGCGGCTGTGCCGGCATGGAAGGCTTCTCAACCGGCTGGTCGGTTGCGGTTTGGTCCTTCGGCACTTCCTTTGGAGTTTCCTGAAGCGTGACCGGTGCCTTCTTTTTCGCCCCGCTAGTCTCCTCCGGGATGGCATTAACATCGGCGACAGGCTCCGTCACCGGCTGCTGGGCCATGGTGGAAGAGTTGGAATCTCCCGTAGCGGCCGCTTGCGTCAGCGTGTCTCCTGCCGCTTCCCCTCCCGGTTGGTCGGTAGTGACGACCGGAGCGGAAGTCTGTGTTGATTCGGGCGGGACTGAACTATCCCCCCGAGGAATGGTATCGGTCGTCGTGGCGACCTGAGTCTGGGAGGTGGTATCCCCTTTGAGCTCGTTTTCGAGGCGAGCAGCTTCGCGTTTGCGCTCTTCGGAACATCCTGCAATCAGAAGAATCAGGATTCCTGAAAGGGCGGCGAGCAGTATTGTCAGTCGGCGTAACGTCATGGCTTAACCAAACTTGTCATTTTTCGGCGTTCCCGTTTGGAGTTGTTTGAGAGAGTGTAGGCTTTTGGCGCGGCAGGTGTCAATCAAAAAAACTTGAAAAACAGTCCACTGGTGTATAAGATGTAACTCTGCTGAGGAGAATTGATGAAAGTACATGACAGCATATTAGAATTGATCGGGCATACACCTCTCGTGCGACTGCGCACAGGAATACCGGATAAGGGTCCACGCGCGTTCGTGAAACTGGAATGCCAGAATCCGACCGGTTCGGTTAAAGACCGGATGACCTTGCATATCATTCAAAAGGCCATTGCGGAAGGAAAACTGAAACGGGGCGATACTGTCGTGGACAATACGTCGGGCAATACCGGTTCCGCGCTGGCCATGGTGGCGAGCCTGTTTGGTCTGAAGGCAATTCTGGTAACGCCGGAAAAAACCAGTCAGGAAAAAGTCGACCTTATCAAATCATACGGCGCCGAAGTGATCGTCACACCGACCGAAGCGGCGCACCACGATCCGGAAGGGTGTTACATGGTTGCCCGCGAACTGGCGAGAACCAGAGGATACTTTGATCTGGATCAGTACGACAGTCAGGACAACGTGGAAGCTCATGCGCTGTCCACCGGACCGGAGATTTGGGACGATACCGATGGTCTGATTACGCATTTTGTGGCCGGGATAGGAACCGGCGGAACGTTCTCCGGTACAACCAAATATTTGAAATCGAAAAATCCGGGGATCAGGGCCATTGCGGTTGATCCCGAGGGTTCAATCTTTGCCGACTACATTCGCGACCGCAAGGAATCGGTCGGATATTCGTATAAAGTCGAGGGGATCGGCTCCGATGTCCTTACCAAGGCGATGCATGCCGATCTGGTCGACGACGTCATCACTGTTTCCGACAAGGACTCATTCACCCGTGCCCGCTTGATTGCCCGAGTCGAGGGAATATCAGGCGGAGGATCATCGGGAGCGGTGGCTGTGGCGATGGAGCGGCTGGCGGCCAAACTCGGGCCGGAAGCAGTCATAGTTGGGATATTTGCAGACGCAGGAATTCGCTACTTGAGCAAGTGTTACAATGATAATTGGATGCGACAACAGGGATACCTCCCGGCGACGGGCGGCTCACATTAAAAAATCAGTCCTCTATTGGGGGATATTCCTCTTCGCGGTGGTTGGGGCGAAGATGGCCACGGCCGATATCGTCATTTCCAATAGCCAGCCAATGATTGATTTCGGGTCGGTTGGGATGGATCTCAAAGTGTATAGCCGCTTCTATGTTGTCAACACGGGCAGTTCCCCGGTTCGGGTGAAGTCGATCAACGTTCCCTGCAGTTGTTCATCGGTGGCGCTGGCCGATTCTCTGATCAAAGCAGGAGAATCGACCATGGTTCGTCTTACGTTTGATGCAAAAAATCTGTACGGCAAGACCATCCGGAGTTTCACAATCAATACGTCGGATACCCGCACACCGGTGGTGGAGTATGCGTACCATTCCCTGGTCGGTCAGTGGCCGTTCGGATTCAAGCCGGACCCGATTTCCCTGATCTTTCTCCCGACCGTTCAGGAGAAGCGCGTGTCGATCCCGAATGTCGCGTTTGAAAGTGTGAAGGTTCGGTTTCTGGATCAGGCCGATACATCGTACTCGGTAGCAGTTCAAAATGAAAAGATAGTCAAGGGCGGGAAAGCGGAAATCGTGGTCAAGGTTCACGATGGAGTAAAAGCGGGGACCTATCTTTCCAGTTTTCGCGCGCTCGTAGAGCCGGCGGGAGGAATACAGCCATTTGTCGTAACGATCCCACTTCGGATCGTGCGATATTAGCCTTGACGTTCGTAGAAAAGGCTTGACAGATCATATCATCCATTGGTAATTGAATACGATGCGAGGGTGTCTCTCTGCTGTCCCTGGGTAGTTTCCTAGCCCCCTCTACCCAACCAGACGAGCGCCCTCTTTTTATTGCTCTTTTTCTGCCGCACTCTCCAAAACCTCAGCAGTCAAAAAAAAGACCGCCTCATGCGAAGCGATCTTGAGTCGAAACAGATTCCGACTTAGGCTTTGTGGATGGCATCAACCGGGCAGACAGCCACGCAATGCTGACCATCGGACTGGTCATCGCACTCGTTGCAGGTATCCGGATTGATCACATAAATGTCCCCTTCGGAGATCGAGTTAGTAGGGCATTCCGGAAGACAAAGCCCGCAGGCGGTGCAATCATCGTTTATTTTCATTGCCATGAGAATTACCTCCTCAAGTTCACGGATCTATTGACGTTTACCTTATTTCTCGCCGCAAATATATACAAGTATTACGGGTCGACAAGCAAATTGTGGGCAGAATTCTTCGAACCCAGATACAAACGCGTACTTACTTGTCTGATTTCAGTGCTCACGGTATGCCTCATTGCCGCCCGATTGAGTTGCCGGGAATTACTGGAACGTGGATCGATCAGTAGGTGAGCACATACGACTGAGCACGCGCAGTTTACTGCCGCCAGTACGCTATGATTCATCAGTCTGAGTGGAAAAATTACTTGAGATCAAGTGGAAAAATAAGAGGCGCCACCCAGATTCGAACTGGGGAATAAAGGTTTTGCAGACCTCTGCCTTACCACTTGGCTATGGCGCCCTTCGATAAAAAAAAGCGGGAAACGAGACTCGAACTCGCGACAGCCACCTTGGCAAGGTGGTGCTCTACCAACTGAGCTATTCCCGCTTTAGAGAGCCGCCTGAATCACTCAGGCGGCCTTTAATATATATCGGCCAAATGGGATGTCAACTGCTTTCCCTGCCCTCTTTTACCTACTCTTGAAAGTCCGGAATTTGCCGGCCCGCCCGCTTAAGGGCATCGGTCAACATCGAGTCCAGATGCGGCAAATACCATGGGGTCACTCGAGACAGGTACTCCCGGTGGATCAACCCCCTCTGGCGGTCACCGTTCCCCATTTCATACAGATACAGGTCGCGATGGGCCCCAAAGGTCATTGAATCCAAAGCCACAGCCTGGTTCAAATACGCCAATCCGGTGGGGTTTCCCTTGAGGGCTCCGTAGCAAAACCCAAGGGTATAGAGAAGTTCCGGAGCCGGTTTGAGGCCGTGAGCGCTCTTGATCGCAGCTTCCAGATAACCAATCGCTTTGGGATAATTACCGGTAGCATACGCTTCGGTACCAAGCTTCATATTGTCGACATATTCCAGCGGGTACTCAGCCACCAGAGGGGGCTGTATGGGGCGGACTCTTTTGAACGCCGCCACCGATACCCCCCGCGGGGCACCGATAGGATCGGTATAAGTCCAGGCGATTACCCGATAGGCATTTTGGAATGCCGAGTACATCATAAGGACTTTCTCGGCAGGAGCCGAAGGCTTAACGCCGGTGGAAAAGCAGATGTAATCGGGAGCACGGGTCAGCAAATAATGGGAATTGTGCTTCTGCTCTCTCCAGGTCGTCACCATTCCGGGGACCGGATCTTCCGAGTAACGGGCGATCGTGGAATCGGTCAGGCCGACCATATCGATAATATCATGTCCTACCAGTGTATATCCGAATATCCCGATAGTCGGAACGGCTGCAGAGAAGTTGCTCGGATCGCTTTTCTTGAGTGATCTGGCCAACGCCTCCATACGGTTGGTAAATGCTTTTTCATTCCGGTTGAAGGTCGAAGTTGTCTTATACGGAAGATACAACGTCAGTCCGAGCATCAGCGCAAGCGCGGCCATGACCGTAAACTGGCGAGACTGCCGGGAAAACGATGATGAGACTTCCCTGATTGCCAGAAGCATGAGGATTGCGGAAACGCCTGCTACCGGCAGAAAGAACCGATGAACTTTGAGTACGTCTCCCCCAATCACCAGGACATAGAGCAAATAGCCACAGGTCACCACGAGGACCGAACGTTCTTTTGGCGATAGTCGCCGCCAGAAGGCAAGACAGACTGCCAGGCCGAGCCCACCGAGAGCGTAGTCACGAACGCAGCCCCAGACGTATTCTGCACCATTCTGAATAGTAACAGCGTTCATGCCGGTCTTGGCATAGAATGGATTTGGCAGAATCGAATGGTAATAGCTGATCTTGAATACCACGTATGGAAGCGAGAATACCAATGCGGTCAGCGCACATCGAAGACTAAACAACGGCAATCTCTTCTCGGTGATCGCTTCAGCGGCAATCAATAGGCCGGCGACCACTGCCCCTTCGGGTCGTATCCAGACCGCCCACATCAGGCCGAGAGTCAGCAGTGGACTTCTTCGAAGATACCACCAAATACAGAGCGAAACCGAAAGGGCAAACGCCGCCGTTTCAAGTCCCGCCGGTGACCAGTACGCCAGTGAGAGATTGGCGGCCACCAGATATGCGGCGCCATAGGAGAATAGGCGCTCTTTCTCTCCAAACAGTTCGCGAGCTATATAAAAGCTGACAATGACTACTCCTGCTCCGCAGAGGAATCCGGTGATTTTGGATACCACGATATATCCAAGTCCGACACTCCCGACCAGAATCAGGTAAATCACCCAGGCGAAGTTGGTGAACCCTTCGACTCGTTCGCCGATGTTGTAAACCAGCCCGTTTCCATTCAGGTAGTTGGCGACATAGCGATAAGAGATGTAGGCGTCATCCTGGGTAAACGAGAAATAGTAGGCGAGCCCGGCGAAAATCGCGAGGGCCGGCAACAGGGGGGCGATGTCGGTCGCACGTTTGCGAAGATCAATTTTCATAGGTGTGCTAGTGGGAGGTCAACTTCTCAAATAGCGATACATACTGCCGGGCTGAGTTGTCCCAGGAGAAATCTTTGAGCATACCGGCTTTGACGATCTTGGTCCAGACTCTCTTCTTGCCAAAGGACTCTATCGCCCGGTCCAACGCCTTCAGCATAGCGGCCGCCTTGTATTCTTTGAAGACGAACCCGGTACCGCGCCCGGTCACCGGATCGAAATCGGTAACGGTATCAGCAAGCCCACCCACTTCCCTCACCACCGGCACCGTGCCGTACTTGAGAGAATACAATTGGTTCAGTCCACAGGGCTCCCACCGGGACGGCATGAGGAAGATATCCGAGGCAGCTTCGATCTTGTGGGCGAGTGCGTCATCGAACTTGACGAATGTTCGGACCTTGTCAGGGTATTTCGTTTCGAGGTCCGACATCAACGTCTGATATTTCGCATCGCCGGTGCCCAGCACGATCATCTGGACATTCCTGGCGAAGAGTGTCTCTGCGGCTTCGGCGATCAAGTCCCATCCCTTTTGATCGGTCATACGGGAGATGACGCCGATAAGCGGGGCCTTGTCCCTGAACGGCATTCCGGCCTGCGCCAGCAATTCCACTTTGTTCTTCTTCTTGCCGGACAAATTCGCGGTGGTGTAGTGGTACTGAAGTTGACGGTCCCTCGATGGTGACCAGATCGTATAGTCCACTCCGTTCAGGATTCCATCGAGATCCTTCGTTCGCTGCTGCAGCACTCCCTGCAGGCCGCAACCGAATTCATCGGATGATTGAATCTCACGGGCGTAGCGGGGTGAAACAGTTGTCAGCTTATTGGCGGTCATGAGACCGGCTTTAAGGAAATTCACTTTCCCAAAGAACTCAAACGGGCCGGTCATGGCGTAGAACAGACTGTCCGGCAAGCCAAGGTTCATGAATTTTCCCGGTTCAAATATCCCCTGATATCCCAGATTGTGAATCGTGAGAACAGTCGGAACGCCGGCAAGAATCGGATCATGGGCGTACTGACTCTTGAGATAAACCGGGACAAGTGCCGCCTGCCAGTCGTGCACGTGGATGACATCCGGGCGCCATCCCATTCTCTTCACGAGTTCAAGGACCGCTTTGTTGAAGCAGATGAATCGTTCGTCGTTGTCCGGGAAATCCTTCCCGGTGACGGAGTCCACATAGAGCCCGTTTCGATTGAAATAGTAATCGTTCTCGACAAAATAGAATTCCATTTTGGAGCGGGGCTCGCGAATCAGCATAGCCGAGCAGCTGGTCTGCCGGCCCCCGGAGATTATCGGTACGACATATTCAGTGGGCGTCATCGGGAACACCGATGTATCAATCGCACCGTATTTGGGGATAAAGACCTTTACCTCGTTACCGAGCTTGCACAGCGCTTTGGGCAAAGCGCCAAGCACATCGCCGAGCCCGCCTGAGCGGACATACGGGGCAGCTTCCGAAGCTATTTCGAGGATACGAAGTTTAGCCATAATCGGCCCGACTACATGGCGCCGCGTTTGCGGGCGGCATTGACTTCAATTCCACGGAGGAAAGCGGCTGCCTCTTCCGGGGAAGTTGGATTGATATAGAATCCTGAGCCCCACTCGAACCCGGCCATCTTGGTGATCTTGGGCATGATCTCGACATGCCAGTGGAAATATTCATGACTGTCGGCCGAAATCGGACGGGTATGCAACACAAAATTGAACGCCGGATCATTGAGCGCAATTTTCAGTCGAAGCAGCGTGTCTTTCAGGGCCCCGGCAAGAGCCAGGTACTCAGCATCGCTCATCTCCAGGAAACTGGATTGATGCGGCTTGGGGATAATCCAGGTCTCAAACGGAAAGCGCGACGCAAACGGCTGGAACGAAATGAAAGCATCGTAATCTTTCACGATCCGTTCGAATTCCATGATTTCCTGACGGATGATGTCGCAGAAAATACAGCGCTCTTTGAAGGCAAAGTATTGCCGGGCGCCGTCAAGTTCCTCCGTGACCCGCTTGGGAATAATCGGCGTAGCGATCAACTGACTGTGGGCATGTTCCAGCGATGCTCCTGCCGCTTCGCCATGATTCTTGAATACGAGAATGTACTTGAAGCGACCGTCCCGCTGAAGGTCCAGCATCCGTTCGCGATACGCCCAGAGGATGTCACGGATTTCTTCGTCTGAGAGGTCAACAATATCCCGGGAGTGGTCGGCGGTCTCGATTATCACTTCGTGCGCGCCGATACCGTTCATCTGGTCGTAAAGCCCTTTGGCGGCACGGTCCAGATTACCTTCGATCTTCAGCGCAGGGTACTTGTTCGAAATGACGCGGACTTTCCAGCCCGGCTTGTTCGGGACCGTCTGGGGCTGGCGGTAGGCCATGATTTCCGGGGGGGTATGGTTCTCATTGCCGGGGCAGAATGGGCACATAGCGGCATCACTGCGCGCCTGCACGGAACTGAATCCGTGCGGTCGCTTGCCGCGCTCGGTCGAGATGATGACCCAGCGCCCGATAATAGGGTCTTTACGAAGTTCCGGCATATATTTAGTCCAGTTCCGTTAACCTACAACACTGACAGGCAATTGTCAACGAGTCTCCCCGTAACTTTAAGCCTGCATTCACACTAGGAAAAATCAACCGTACCGGAAATATCCACTTCTCCGGCCGATACCCTGCGGAACAGCTCCGCTTCCTGCTCAGAGAATGAGATATTCCGCCGTTCGGCCGTTTTTTGGGCGGTTTCCAGCGCCTTCTCAAAGGCATACTTGTGGTATTTGCCGGTGTTCCCCCAGCTAAACGGCGAGACTTCCTTATCAGTCGTCAATCCCCCGCCGAAGATATTGCAGCAGATCCCGAGACTGATCCCGGTATTGAGCAGTGTGCCGATTCCGAATTTGGTGTGGTCGCCGATAAACGACCCGATCTTCATTAACCCGGTATCGATCGACTTCCCGTTCTGCGTCACGCGAATGTTCGAGTAGTTGTTCTTGAGATCTGAGTTAGTGGTCATCGCACCGAAATTCACCCAAGACCCTACATAGCTGTGTCCAATGAATCCGGCGTGATACTTGTTAACATACGATTGAAAGATCGACTCCTCTACCTCACCGCCCACACGGCTGGTCGGGCCAATCGATGATCCGGTCACCTTCCCGGCCAGCACAATCGAATTAGCCCCGATAAAGCAAGGACCGTAGATCGACGCAAACGATTCTATCTTGCAGTTCGGACCAATGAGGACAGGGCCTTTAGAAGCATCAATCACCGCGCCGGGGAATACTTCGGTGTCGTTGCCAAAGAAGATCGCTTCCTTCTTCACCAGATACGCCCCGGGATGAATCACCAGATTCTGCGGAGGCTTGAGACTCGGCTTCAGGAATTCAATATCACGCGTTACCGCACTGTCGATATCATTCACAAAATCCCAGCAATGGCCGTAGAGATCGCCGGTGGTGTCGAAATCCGGGAAATCGGCCTGGAGCCGACTGTACTCCGCAAGGTACTCTTTGGGGGTGGCCATCGATGGTATCCCGGTAAGGGAATCATCTTTGAACAGCGCGGCGACCGTCTTGCCGTCATTCTTGAATATAGTCGAAAGGCGTGAACCCTGGACGAGCTTGGGCAGATCGCCAAAATTACGGATGCGGCCATTCAGGAACAGCACTTCCTGTCCCTTTTCCCGCTTAATGATATTTACCGGATAGTCGGACAGCTGCGACGCCACAAACTGGGCGACCTGTTCGCGGGCGATCAGCGTGACCTGGGCATCGGGAAAGTACTTCTCACACTGCCTATAGAGTGGCAATACCCCTGCCCGAAGCATGAATGCCGGGCGGAGAGTCGTGAGGGGATAGAAATCGGCAAATGAAGAATCTTCGTAAACGCAAATTCGTAAAGCCATGTTCACTTCCGTATGAATATGGGTGGCACTGCTTACGGCTAATATCGGCTGTCGAGCCGTTTTGGTACAGTGAAAACAGAACCGCTATTGGCGGGCAATACC
>JBATNE010000184.1:0-3853 GCA_049290195.1 Candidatus Zixiibacteriota bacterium | reverse complement strand
CTCCTGCCAGACCGAGTCGGTAATCATGCTTGAAAAGACGTTCGGATCGAAGCCGGGGGCTGAGGTCATGGCGATAACTTCGCCCGTTCTCGGATCGAGCGCGACAACGGCCCCGGCGCGGTGGATGACATCAATGGAATCAGATTCCCCCTGCTTGCGGGCGTACTTCACATCCTGCGAATCGAGAGCATTGATCGCGGCGAGTTGGATGTCATTGTCGATCGAGAGCTTCAGATCGGCGCCGGGAACCGGATCGACTCTGGCTTTCCCTTCATAATGACCGAGAATTTCGCCAAACGCGGTGACTTCGATGAATTCGGTGCCTTCGACACCACGCAACTCCGTGTCGTATTTTCGTTCGAGCCCCTTCTTCCCTATCGTGCTGCCGAGGCGGTAGTCGGCGGTGGGGTCTCGTTTCATATCCTGTTCGGATACTTCGCCAACATGGCCGGTAAACGCTTCGGCACGCAGGTCAACGCCGTACTCGCGTACTCGGTCGAGTGTGTAGTTGACACCGGGAAAATTGGAAGTCTGTTCTTCGAGGGCGGCAATGGCTTCAAAGGGGACATCTCGACGAATCGGCGACGGCTGGTACGGGCTGGCCTGATTTTTCCGAATGCGTCGGCGCAACGAAAGCGTATCGAGGCCGATCACGTTGGCGAGATTGCCGAGGGTTTTTCCCTTCTTCTCTTCGGCCGGGACAACAGAGACGGTGTATGACGGTCTATTGCCGACGATGATTCTACCGTCACGGTCATACATGATGCCACGCCGGGGTTCAATCGGGACGACACGGATGCGGTTGTTCTCGGCGAGTTCCAATAGCTCGCTATGGTCAATGATCTGCAATTTGATCAGCTTGACTGAAAAGAAAACGAGCACTGCGGCGACAACGCCCAGGGCAACTCGTTCGCGACTGGTCTGGAGATAGTTGGGCCTTTCCATAGCTTAAAACAGCGCCCGGACACGTCGTCCGGTCACCAGTCCCTCAAGGAAAAACAAAAAGATGATTGAGACCAGGCCGGTATAGATCGTTCCAGGCAGCGCAAAGCGCCATAATTGATACACAATCTCCGACGGCTGGATGACTAGAATTGTCACAATGTTATGTATCAAAACACCGCCCACGACCAGAATCAGCTTGGCGGCAAAGGAATCGAGATTGAGGCGCTCCCGGGCGTGGAACGTGATCAACGCCAGAGCAGCCAGGACCAGGGCATGGTATCCCATGGTGACCGGGTTACCGGCGGACATGACCACGCCGACAATGAATCCGAACCAGACGGCGGTGGTCTCCGCTTTGTAGAGCGCAATCGTCAGCACGATCAGTGCCGGGAGGTCGATGGAAATTCCCACGATCGAAGTACCCCCCTTGAATATGACTTCATGAAATGAAATCACGATCAGGTAGAAAATGTAGGGTAATATTCTCATCGTCCTTTGGCTCTCAGGACAAAGAGTTCGTCGAGGGAATTGAAATCGGCGGCCGGGGCCAAGCGGACATACAGGAACGGATCCTGCTTTGGTTTTTCTACTGAAACGACTGTACCAACCACCAGTCCAGCGGGATAGATTCCGCCGAGGCCGGAGGATAGAATCAGGTCACCCTGTTTGACATCTCCCTGCGATGGGACGTTGTCGACAATCAGTCCCTGCGAGAGCAGGTATTTGGCGATCCCCATTTCGCGGCTTTCGGCGACGCGGACAGCGACGCGATTGGTAGGGTCGGTGAGAAGCGATATGGTCGAATAGTTGCCGGAAACGGCGATCACTTTGCCGAGCAGGCCTTCTTCGTTGATGATCGGTTCGTTGACATGGACACCGTCATCTTCCCCTTTGTTGATGACTGCGGTTGTCGGAACACGGTCGCCGGAGGTGGAAAGGACTTTGGCCGGCAGAAGCGTGTAGCCGACCGGAGGTTCGAATCCAATGATGGAGCGGAGCCTGATGTTCTCGCGCTGGGCTTCTTCGAGCATGGCGACTTTGACCGAGGCATCGACAAGGGATTCCCGGAGTTTCTGGTTGTCATCGCGGACCGACACCAGGTCAGAGACAGCGATTTTGACTCGGGTAAAGGGGTAATAAAGCGTACTGAGAACCCCCTTTGAAGCAAGGGAGTTCAGTCCAAATCCCGGGATTAAGAGTGCGATGCCGAGCAGCAAAACGACGAAAAACTGTCCATTGCGCCAGCTCCTGCTAAACAGGCCGGATATCCAATTCATACACCATGGCGTCCTTGCCAGTTATGATCGGCTATTCGACGTTATCCATTAAGGCCAGGACGTCACCCTGGGAGCTTGCAGCCATCAATTTCTGTCGATTTTCCTCGGATTTCATCAGGAAGGAGAGCCGGGCCATCACATTGAGGTGGGCGCCGACTGCATCTTCTGGGGCGGCGATCAAAAAGAACAGGTGGACCGGGCGGTGGTCCATGGCTTCAAAGTCGATTCCCTTGGTGCTTCGGCCGAAGGCGATGACGATACCTTTGGCGGAGCGAGTCTTGGCGTGCGGGAAAGCAACCCCGTAGCCGACGCCCGTGGTGACCAGGTTCTCCCGTTCACGAACATCGGCCAGAAGTTCATTGCGATCTTTGATCATATTTGACGAAGCTGCCAGATCGACCAATTCTTCAAGGACGGCGTCCTTGGTTGTCGCTTTAAGGCTGAACGCGACCAGATTTTCGTCGCAGAATTTTGAGAGTTTCATCTCGTTGTATCCTTACTGAGTCTTAATCGCTTCGTCGATGAGCAGCACAGGTACTCCCTTTCGGACAGCGTAGGCCAACTTGCAGTCGTGACAGGCCAGCTGCTGATCGGTCCTGCGATACTCAAGCGGTCCCTTGCACTGCGGACAGGCGAGCGTATCCAGGAGCTGTTGCGAAAGGTCCATTACCTGTGAACTCACATTTCGTCGAAAACACCCATGCGCCGGTACTTGGCATGACGTTCGCGCAGAAGGGTCTCGACATCTTTTTGCTTTAGTTCATTCAGTGCGGCGATGATTTCTTCGCGCACATCTCTGGCCACAGCCTCGTGGTCGTTATGGGCACCACCGGGTGGTTCGGGAATTATTTTATCGATGATCTTGAGGGTCAGGAGATCATCGGAAGTCGGTTTGAGCGCTTCCGCCGCATCGGGCGCCTTGGCGGCATCGCGCCACAGAATGGCGGCACACCCTTCCGGGGAAATCACTGAGTACCACGAGTATTCAAGCATCATCACGCGATCGCCAATGCCGATTCCCAACGCGCCTCCGGACGCACCTTCGCCGATGATGATGACCAGAATCGGAACTTTGAGGGTGAACATCGCCTGAATATTCTTCGCGATAGCCTCGGCCTGACCCCGTTCTTCGGCACCGATGCCGGGGAATGCGCCGGGGGTGTCGATCAGGATGACGATCGGCAGTCCGAACTTATCGGCCATCTGGAACAGGCGAAGCGCCTTGCGATACCCTTCGGGATGCGCCATTCCGAAATTGCGGATCAGTTTCTGTTTGGTGTCGCGTCCCTTCTGCTGTCCCATAATCATCACCCGGTGATCGCCGATTGTGGCGAGTCCACCGACCAAAGCGCGGTCATCGGCAAAATGCCGGTCACCGTGCAACTCGATGAAGTCGGAGGACATGAGATTGATGTAATCGAGGGTGTAGGGGCGCTTGGGATGGCGCGACAACTGGACCCGCTGCCAGCGGGTCAATTTGGTATAGATATCAACCCGAAGTCGCTCCAGTTTTCTTTCCAGAGAGGCAATCTCACCACTGACATCAATATCCCTCATCGTTGAGGAATCTTTCATGTCGGAGATCATTTTCTCCAGTTCAAGGATGGGACGTTCGAACTCCAGGTAAGGTC
>JBATNE010000183.1:0-27990 GCA_049290195.1 Candidatus Zixiibacteriota bacterium | reverse complement strand
ATGAGAGCCTGCTGAAGAAAGTGGATGATCTCAATCGCACCGGCGAGAAAAAGGTCATCAAGACCTGGTCGCGGCGTTCGACGATCAGCCCCGAGTTTGTGGGTCACACCTTCGCGGTTCACAACGGCAATAAGTTCATCCCGATTTACGTCTCGGAGAACATGGTCGGGCATAAGCTCGGCGAATTCGCTCCGACTCGGACGTTCCGTGGCCACGGTGGTAAGCTCGTCGAGCGTACGACCGCGGTGAAAGGAGCACCGGCGTAATGGCAACACAGCAGTTTACCGCTAAACTGAGATACGTCAGTATCCCGCCTCGCAAGATGCGCCTGGTCGCCAATCTGGTCAAAGGGATGCCGATTCAGAAAGCACTGGATGTGCTCAACTTTACCAAGCGCGTCGCCGCGACGCCGATCGCCAAGACGCTCAAGTCGGCGGCGGCCAATGCGATGTCGCAGCTCGGTACCGGTCAGGGCGCCGGCCATATCAAGGCCGAAGACCTGGTCGTCAAGAATTTGTACGTCGATCCCGCACCGTCGGCCAAGCGAATTCGCTTTCAGTCGATGGGACGCGTGTTCAGATATCGCAAACGCTTTTGCCACCTGACCGTGGTTCTGGAAGAGAAAGGCGGCACTCATGTCGTCGCTCCCGCGACCACCAAAGAAAAGGGCAAAGCGGTTGCCGCAGCCGGTGTGAAGCCTGCTGCCAAGAAGAAAGCTGCGCCGGCCAAGAAGACAGCGAAGAAGACTGCCAAACCGGCTGACAAGAAGAAAGCGGCTGCCAAGAAGCCGGCCAAGAAGAGCGCCAAGAAGTAGCGCGAGCTTTTAAGGAGATACGTTTGGGACAGAAAACCAATCCGATCGGACTGCGCCTCGGCGTTATCAGGTCATGGAACAGCAAGTGGTACGCGCCGTATCGCATGATTGCTGACCTGGTTCATGAGGACATGCTGATCAAGAAGTATATCAACCGCCGCCTGGACAATGCCGGGATTTCAACGGTGTCGATTTCACGCGCTCCGAAGAAAGTTACGGTTGATATTCACACCGCTCGCCCGGGCATCGTCATTGGACGCCGTGGCGCGGAAGTCGACAAGCTGCGCGAAGAACTGCAGCTATTGACCAAGAAGGACATTCTGCTCAACATCGTTGAAGTCCGCAAGCCGGAACTCGATTCCCGGCTGGTGGCTGATTCGATCGCCCGTCAGTTGGAAGGGCGTGTCTCATTCCGCCGGGCTATGAAAAAAGCCATGGCCGGTACCATGAAAATGGGAGCCGAAGGAATCAAGATCCAGTGCGGCGGTCGCCTCGGTGGCGCCGAAATCGCACGGACGGAAAAGTATATGGAAGGGCGCGTGCCGCTTCACACTCTGCGTGCGGATATCGATTATTCCACGGCGACTGCTCATACCACCTACGGTTGTATCGGCGTCAAGGTGTGGATCTGTCGCGGCGAAGTACTCGGCTCGGGCATGCTCAGCCAGGTACAGGAAACCCAGAGTGACCAGGATCAGAAAGATCAGATGATGCCTCGTCCCGGCCGTGGTCGTGATGACCGGCCCGGAGGAGATCGCGGTCCGCGCGACAAGGATGGTCGTCGTCCCCGCGGACGTGTCCGTCGCACCGACGGTCCCGGTGGAGCGCATCCGCCGAGAGGTCGTCGTCCCGAAACGCGTCGCCCCGCCGGTCCCGGTACCGGTGATGCGGGTGGTTCGGCCAGCGGCGGGACCAAGGAGTAGCAACGAGCGGAATGAGGAATTAAGATATGTTGCAGCCTAAGAGAACAAAATTTCGCAAGGCCCAGCGTGGGCGCATGACCGGCAAAGCCAACGCCGGCGCGGCCGTCAGTTTCGGCGAATTCGGATTGAAGGCGCTGGAACCATGCTGGTTGACCAACCGGCAAATCGAGGCTGCTCGTGTAGCCCTCACGCGCCATCTGAAACGCGGCGGTAAACTGTTCATCCGGATCTTCCCGGACAAACCGGTTACCAAGAAGCCTGCTGAAACCCGCATGGGTAAGGGAAAGGGCGCCCCGGAATACTGGGTGGCCGTCATTAAGCCCGGCCGGGTCCTTTTTGAAATCCAGGGTGTGCCGGAACCGCTGGCACGCGACGCCATGAAGCTGGCGGCAAACAAGCTGCCGCTCAAAACCAAATTTGTCAGCCGTGAAGAGACGGAGGGCGCATGAAATCGAAATTAGCTCCCCTTCGGGATTTGACTCGCCCGGAGCTTTTGCAGAAGCGCAATGAGTTGGAGGAAGAATACTTCAACCTCCGGATGCGCCAGTCCATGAAGACGCTCGAAAACCCGCTGCGTATGCGGCATATCGGACGCGAAATGGCACGCATCATGACCATTCTGGTCGAGGATGAAAAGGGCATCCGCAAACTGGCGGAAAACAAGACTACCATTCTCGGCGGCGCCGCGGAAAAGAGGAAAGAATAGGAAATGGACATGGCTGAAGAAGTGTCGCGCACCAGGCGCAAAGTTCGTGTAGGGACGGTGGTCTCGGACAAAATGGATAAGAGCATTGTCGTCCGGGTGAATCGCACCATGAAGCACGCCCTGTATCAAAAGACGATCAAGACGTTCTCCAAGCTGTACGTTCATGATGAGAAGAATGAAGCGCACGCCGGAGACACCGTCCGTGTAATGGAAACTCGTCCCCTCTCCAAGCTGAAACGCTGGCGCTTGGTCGAGATCGTGGAGAAGGCGAAGTAAGTCGTCTCGTGACGCTTGCTGTGAGAAAGGTGTGACAAAAGTATGATTCAGGAATTCACCGTTCTTTCGGTCGCCGACAATTCGGGCGCCAAGCGAGTGATGTGTTTCCGCATCCTCGGAAGTCGAAAGAAATATGCCTCCATTGGTGACATTATCGTATGTGCGGTCAAGGAAGCAATTCCGGGCGGCACGGTGAAGCGCTCCGAAGTGTGCAAAGCGGTCGTGGTACGGACCACGAAAGAACTGCGTCGCAAAGACGGTTCGCTGATCAGATTCAGCGACAATGCGGCCGTGATCATAAATGAACAGAATGAGCCGCGCGGAACCCGTATCTTCGGTCCCGTGGCGCGAGAACTGCGCGAAAAGCAGTTCATGAAAATCGTGTCGTTGGCGCCGGAAGTTCTGTAAGAGGGTTGATGAAATGTTAAGGATTAAAAAAGGTGATACCGTGTTTGTCCGGACCGGCCAGGACAAAGGCAAGACCGGACGTGTGCTGTTTGTCGATGTCGACAAGGACACCATCCTGGTCGAAGGGGTGAACAAGCGCAAGCGTCACCAGCGCCCCACCCAGCGCAATCCCAAGGGCGGGATCGTGTCCAAGGAAGCTCCCGTGCATATCAGCAACGTGGCCCTGTACGATTCCAGTTCCGGTGGCCCGGTGAAGTTCTCCAGCAAGGTTACGGTGGAGGATGGCCGTCGCCATAAGGCACGCGTCAACAAGAAGACCGGGGAAGAGATCTAAGGAACGCTGAGATGGCCAGACTGAAAGACAAATACTCGAAAGAAGTGGCGCCCAAGCTGATGAAGGATAACAGCTATTCATCGGTCATGCAGGTGCCCAGAATAACCAAGATCACCATCAATATCGGTGTCGGTGAAGCAACGCAGAATGCGAAGCTGCTCGAGGCCGCGGTGGGAGATTTGCAGGCGATCACCGGCCAGAAGCCGCTGGTGACCAAGTCGAAGAAGAGCATCTCGAACTTCAAGCTCCGTCAGGGCGTCGCCATCGGCTGTGCCGTGACCCTGCGCCGGGATCGGATGTACGAATTTTTCGACCGCCTGGTCAACGTCGCCATGCCGCGCATTCGTGACTTCCGCGGCGTGAGCCCGAAGTCGTTTGACGGACGCGGTAATTACAATCTGGGACTGCGCGAGCAGATTATTTTCCCGGAAATCGACTATGATAAAATCGACAAAGTGCGTGGTATGACTATTTCCATAACGACCTCGGCGCGTTCCGATGACGAAGCGCGGCAGTTGTTGGCGGAAATGGGGATGCCGTTCCGCAAATAGGAGCACCATGGCAAAGAAGTGTTTGGTCGAGAAACAGAAACGCACACCGAAGTTCGCCGTGCGCAAATATAGCCGCTGCCGTCGTTGTGGACGGCCGCACGCCTTTCTGCGCCGCTTCGGTATCTGCCGAATTTGTTTCCGAATGATGGCCCTCAACGGCGATCTGCCGGGCGTGGTAAAGGCCAGTTGGTAGGAAGACAGGAGTTGGAGTAACTTACTATGAGCATGACCGATCCGGTCGCTGATCTGCTGACGCGCATTCGTAATGCGGCGAAAGCCAAAAAGCCGGCTGTGGATATCCCGGCCTCGAATATTAAGCGCGCCATTGTCACGATCCTCAAGGAGCACCACTTCGTCCGCGATTATATCGATCTGCCGGACAACAAGCAGGGTATCCTTCGGGTCTATCTCCGGTACAGTCGCGGCGACGTGTCCGTGATTAAGGGGATCCGCAGGGTCTCAAGCCCGGGGCTGCGCCGGTACGCCAGTGCCGAACAGGTGGTCGCCTCCACTCGCTTCACGCGGGGTATGACGATCGTTTCCACGTCATCAGGGCTGATGACGAATTTTGATGCCGCGCGGAAGGGAATCGGCGGCGAAGTCATTGTGCGCTGCTGGTAACGAAAACTGAGGATTTGAATTATGTCTCGAATTGGAAAAAAACCGGTCCCAATCGCACCGAAGGCAAAGGTGGAGATCAAAGACTCGGTCATTTCGGTGACCGGTCCCAAGGGAACGCTGCAACATGCGATTCATCCCGACATGACCGTGGCTGTCTCAGGACAGGAAGTCATCGTCACCCGGCCGAGCGATGTCAAGAAGCATCGCGCCCTCCACGGGCTCACCCGCGCACTCATTGCCAATATGATGCACGGTGTGTCCGAAGGGTTCCTCAAGGAGTTGCAGATCCAGGGAGTCGGTTTCCGTTCTGAAATCAAGGGAAAAGCAATCGTGCTCTATATCGGTTTCTCCCACCCGATCGTGTTTGTTCCGCCGGCTGGTGTCACTCTCAGTGTCGAAGCAAAGGAAAACAAGATCAAGGTTGATGGCATCGATAAGGAACTGGTCGGCCAGGTGGCCGCCAAGATTCGCTCGTTCCGTCCCCCGGAACCCTACAAGGGGAAAGGGATCAGATACGTCGGTGAACAGGTTACCATTAAGGCCGGTAAGACTGCCGGATAAGCAGGATAGGTGATTGACCATGGCAGATAAGAATATTAAGAAGGCAGTCAAAGCGGAACGTCGCCGCAAGCGCGTCCGTGGTACGGTCATCGGCACCGCCGATCGTCCGCGTTTGACCGTTGCCAAGTCGCTCAAGAATGTGTTCGTCCAGATTATCGACGACGAAAAGCATTCAACCCTGGTCGGGCTGTCCACCAATTCGAAGGAATTGGGCGGTAAGGGTACCAAGACCGATCTGGCCAAGGCTGTCGGCAAGAAGATTGCCGAACTGGCCAAGGCCAAGGGAATTGAGTCGGTGGTGTTTGATCGTAATCAGTACCGTTTCCACGGCCGTGTCAAAGCGGTTGCGGACGGCGCCCGTGAAGGCGGACTGAAATTCTAATGAAGTTAATCGTCAAAACAGACGAGGTGATAGTTGGCGAAGTATGAATCAGAAGCTCCGGAGTTCGCAGAGAAGGTCATCAGCGTCAATCGCGTGGCCAAGGTTGTCAAAGGCGGACGTCGGTTTAGCTTCACCGCTCTGGTAACAGTCGGCGACCGAAACGGTCGGGTTGGAATTGGTCTCGGAAAGGCATCGGAAGTTTCCGAAGCCATTCGCAAGGGGACCGATGCCGCTCGTCGTGGCATGTCCCGCGTCAATCTGGTTGCCGGGACGATCCCGCATCGTATTGATGGCCGGTTCGGCGCTACGACCGTGGTGATGCGTCCTGCTTCTCCGGGAACCGGCGTGATCGCCGGCGGCGCCGCACGCGCCATTCTGGAGTCGGTCGGCATTCAGGATGTACTGGCCAAGGTGCTTGGTAGCCGTAACCCGAATAACGTGGTGAAAGCCACCATGGACGGCTTGAAGAATTTGCGGACGCGTGATCAGGAAACAGCGTTTCGCGAGGAAGCCTAGAGAGAAGGCAGAATCATGGCGAAGCTTAAAGTAACGCAACTTAGAAGTATATGTGACTGCAAGGAACCCCAGAAGCGCACGATTAAGGCGCTCGGTCTGGGCCGTCCGCGCAGCAGCGCGATTCACAATGACACGCCGCAAATCCGCGGCATGATCAAGGCGGTCACCCACCTGGTCACCTTTGAAGAAATCGCATAAAGCAAGTATTCAAGCGAGGGCGTAGTTAGATGGAACTGCATACACTGAAACCACCGGCAGGGTCGACCAAGAATCGTAAACGAGTCGGCCGAGGCGCCGGTAGCGGCATGGGTGAAACGTCCGGTAAGGGTCATAAGGGAGCCAAAGCCCGTGCAGGCTTCAGATTCAGATCCGGATTCGAAGGCGGTCAGATGCCGCTGCATCGCCGTCTCCCCAAGTTCGGCTTCAATAATATTTTCCGCAAAGAATTCCAGGTCGTGAATCTGTCCGACCTTGCCCGGTGCGGCTCCGCGGAAATCAGCACCGAAACGCTGCGCGCCGCCGGCATTCTCCGCTCGTCCCGACTGCCGCTTAAAGTACTCGGCAATGGCACACTCGATAAAGCCTATACCGTCAAGGCCCATGCATTTTCGAAGTCGGCTGTTACGAAGATCGAGGCGGCCGGCGGAAAGGCCGAGGTGGTGGCGTGTTAGAGACGTTCAAGTCTATATTCAAAGTCGAAGAACTTCGTAACCGCATTCTCTTTACATTGGCCCTGCTGGTGGTTTATCGCATTGGCGGCCATATCCCGACTCCCGGCATCGATGGCGCCATCCTGACTCAGGCACTCGGACAAGGAACCCTGTTCGGTCTGTTGGATATGTTCGCCGGCGGCGCTTTTGCCAAG
This sequence comes from Candidatus Zixiibacteriota bacterium, assembly GCA_049290195.1. Lineage (GTDB taxonomy): Bacteria > Zixibacteria > MSB-5A5 > GN15 > FEB-12 > FEB-12. The sequence goes on along the minus strand of JBATNE010000183.1, from coordinate 21,033 downwards.
GCGACTATTTTTGCCATGGGCATCATGCCCTACATCTCCGCCTCCATTATGCTCCAGCTGCTCGGCGCGGTCGTACCGTACCTGCAGCGGTTGCAGCGCGAGGGAGAAGAAGGGCGCCGCAAGATCACCCAGTATACTCGTTACCTGACGGTCGGTATTGCCGCTATTCAGGCGTATGCGACCGCCATTTTCCTGGAGAGTATTGCTTTCAACGGTGTTTCCGCGGTCAATAACCCCGGCGTCGGTTTTATCCTGATGACCATCCTGACGTTCACCTGCGGTACGATCTTCATTATGTGGCTCGGTGAACAGATTACGGAACGCGGAATCGGCAACGGAATTTCGCTCATTATTTTCATCGGTATTATCGCCCGTTTCCCCGATGCCGTGGTCGAAGAAGCCAAGTATGTTATCGAAGGTATCCGTCCGATCTGGATGGAAGTTATCATGGTGGCCGCTATGGTGGGCGTCGTTGCCGCAGTGGTGATGATGACCCGCGCTCAGCGCCGCATCCCGGTGCAGTACCCGCGCAAGGTTATCGGCAGAAAAGTGTTTGGTGGTGCCACGACGCACCTCCCGCTTTCGGTCAACGCCGCCGGTGTTATCCCGATCATTTTCGCCCAGTCGATCATGATGTTGCCGTCGACCGTCGCACAGCTTTTCCCGAATACGGAATGGGTGCAGAATATCGTGTCGGCGACTCTGTCTCCCAGTACCCTGGTGTACAACGTTATCTACGCGCTGATTATTGTGTTCTTCGCGTACTTCTACACCGCGATCGTCTTTAACCCGACTGAAATCGCGGACAACATGCGCAAGAACGGCGGTTACATTCCGGGTATTCGTCCCGGCAAGAACACCGCTGACTATATCGAAAGAATTCTGACTCGAATCACCTTGCCCGGCGCGCTCTTCTTTGCCGCCCTGGCAATTCTCCCCTGGATGGCGATTTCGCAGTTGCACGTGAACTTCTATTTCGGCGGCACCGGCCTGCTGATTGTGGTTGGCGTGGCGCTCGACACTCTCCAGCAGATCGAATCGCATCTGTTGATGCGCCATTATGACGGCTTCATGAAGAAGGGCCGTATTCGTGGGAGGTCAATGTAGAGATGAACCTGATCTTCTTGGGTCCCCCTGGCTCGGGCAAAGGGACGCAGGCGTCCCGACTTTCTGCAAAGCTGGGATTGGTTCATTTATCTACTGGTGATATGCTTCGCGAAGCGGTGAAAAACCAAACTCCTCTCGGTGTTGAAGCCGAAGGGTATATGAAACGAGGGGATCTGGTCCCGGATTCGTTGATTGTCGGCCTGATCGAACAGAAGGTTGCCAACGGCGCATTGAAGGCAGGGTTCATTCTCGATGGTTTCCCGCGAACCATTCCGCAGGCGGAGAGCCTGAAAGGGATGATGAAAAAGAACGGAATTCCGCTCAACAAGGCGGTCCTGTTTAACGTACCGGATGAAGAAATTGTGCGCCGGCTGTCCGGCCGCTGGTATTGTCCCACCTGCAGCGCCGGGTACAATTACCCGATGCACCTTCCGAAGGTGACCGGCACGTGTGACAGCGATGGAACGGCCCTGCAGCGCCGTCCCGATGACGACGAGTCGGTCGTACGCAATCGCCTGGACGTCTATAAGCGTCAGACCAGGCCAATAGAAGACTATTACAGGAATGAGCATCTCCTGGCTGAAATCAAGGCAGATGTCGCTCCTGATGCCGTATTTGAAGCCCTCGTACAAGTAACTCAGGGGACACGGTGATCGTGTTGAAGACAAAAGAAGAGATCGAGACCATGCGCCAGGCCGGACGGATAGCCGCCATGACCCTGGATATGGTAGGGGAGAATATCGCCCCCGGAATGACCACTGCGCAGGTGGACATGCTGGTCGAAGACTTCATTCGGTCTCACGGTGCCATCCCGGGGTTCAAGAACTACCAGGGGTATCCTGCTTCCGCCTGTGTATCGATCGATGATGAAGTGGTGCATGGGATTCCGGGGAAACGGGTAATCCGCGAAGGGGAGATCGTCTCGGTTGATGTCGGGACCATTGTGGATAACTATTACGGAGATCATGCCCGGACCTTTGCCATTGGCGAAGTCAGCAAAGAAAAGCGTCAGTTGATGGAAGTAACCGAGAAGTCGCTGATGGCTGCTATTGACAAGGCTCGGAAAGGCAATAAATTAGGGCAGATTTCGGCAACCGTTCAAAAGGTCGCCGAGGCCAAAGGGTATGGTGTGGTTCGTCAGCTGTGCGGCCATGGTATTGGTCGTCGCATGCACGAGGAACCGCAGGTGCCCAACTATGGTTCACCCCAGGACGGTCCGGTGCTGGCGGTGGGGATGGTTATCGCTATCGAGCCCATGATTAACATCGGCACGTACAACGTCAAGACGCTGCCGGATGGCTGGACTATTGTGACCGCCGATGGTTCTGCGTCGGCGCACTTTGAACATACCGTTGCCATTACGGAAAATGGCCCGGAAATTTTGACCGCCGTTTAGTAAGGAGAGTATGCCTAAAGAGGAAACGATTACCGTTGAAGGCAAAGTGGTGGAACCTCTGCCCAATGCTATGTTCCGCGTTCAGCTCGACAACGGACATGTAGTCCTCGCGCATATCTCCGGTAAAATGAGAATGCACTTTATCAAAATACTCCCGGGTGACAAAGTCACGATTGAGCTGTCACCCTATGACCTTTCGCGCGGACGGATTACCTACCGCTACAAATGAGTCGGGAGGAAGGATAGTTGAGATATGAAAGTTAGATCCGCCATTAAGAAGCGTTGCGAACACTGCAAGATCATCAGACGGCATGGTGTCATCCGTGTGATCTGCACCAAGAACCCCAGTCACAAGCAGCGCCAGGGCTGAGACCGGTCGTCTCACCCGTAGATAAAGGAGAGTGCCAAATTGGCTCGTATAGCCGGTGTTGACCTACCGAAAGATAAACGGATCGAAGTCGGGTTGACCTACATTTTTGGAATCGGCCACTACACGGCGAAATTGATTCTGAAAAAGACAGGGGTGAGTCCTGACGTTCGTGTGAACAAGCTGACGGACGATGATGTCGCCAAGCTGCGCCGCGTGATCGAAAACGAACACACGGTCGAAGGTGCTTTGCGCTCGGAAGTCAATATGTCGATCAAGCGGCTCGTGGATATCGGCTGCTATCGCGGCATTCGTCATCGCCGCGGTCTCCCGGTTCGCGGCCAGCGCACCAAAACCAACGCCCGTACCCGAAAGGGTCCGCGCAAGTCGGTCGGTGGTCTGAAGAAAAAGCCGGCCGGAAAAGTGTAAGTTAGTTTCTGATGGATAGAGGACAGATTCGTGGCTGAACCAACAAAGAAAAAACGCGTCAAAAAGAAAGTCCGAACCACCGAGGTCAACGGCGTCGTGTTCATTACTGCAACCTTTAATAACACGATCGTGACGGTTGCCGATACGCAGGGTCGCACCATTTCCTGGGGCACCGCCGGCAAAGTCGGATTCAAGGGCTCGAAGAAATCGACCCCATTCGCAGCCCAGATGGCTGCATCGGTGGCCGCCAAGGAAGCAATGGATCTGGGTCTTCGCCGTGTCGAAGTCTGGGTCAAAGGACCAGGTGCCGGACGTGAAGCCGCCATCCGTTCGCTTTCCGCCGCCGGACTGGAAGTAACGCTTATCAAAGACGTCACGCCTATTCCGCACAACGGCTGCCGTCCGCCCAAGCGTCGTCGCGTCTAATGTCGTAGAAATGTGAGTACCTGTTACAGGAGAATAAATGGCTCGTTATCATGATGCCGTATGCAAGTTGTGCCGCCGGGAAGGGGAGAAACTCTTCCTGAAAGGGGCGCGCTGCTTCACCGACAAATGCGCTGTGGAACGGAGACCGTTCGCTCCCGGCCAGCATGGTCAGGGAATGCGGCGGAAAGTCTCCGCATACGGGCAGCAATTGCGCGAAAAGCAGAAGATTCGCCGGACCTACGGCGTGCTCGAAACGCAGTTCCATAACTACTTTGAAAAAGCCGACGCCAAAGTCGGTATCACCGGTGAAAACCTGGTGCAGTTCTTGGAATGCCGGCTGGACAATCTGGTCTACCGTCTCGGATTCGGCGCCTCGCGCAAGCAGGCCCGTCAGCTCGTTCGCCATCGCCATATCTTGGTCGACGGCAAACTCGTTGATATCCCGTCCTACCAGGTCCGGCCCAATCAGGTGATCAGGGTCAAAGACAAATCGAAGAATCTTGACCAGGTTCACATGTCGCTCAAGCTTGGACACGGCGAAGAATTCCCGTGGCTCCGTTTGAACAAAGCCGCTCTCGAAGGTGAGCTGCTGGCGTTGCCGAAACGCTCCGAGATTCCGCTCACGGCCAACGAACAGCTGGTTGTTGAGTTGTATTCCAAGTAAGTCGCAAATTCCGGTTGGAGGTTAGTAGATACAATGAAATGGAAGCCATTGACCATGCCTAAGGAGGTCGTGAACGACCAGTCCTCGACCACCGAAAACATGTCCCGCTTCGTCATTGAACCGCTGGAGCGCGGGTATGGGGTGACGCTGGGCAACTGTCTGCGACGGGTTCTCCTGTCGTCCATTCAGGGTGCGTCGGTCGTCGCCATCCGCATCCGTGGATGCATGCACGAGTTCTCCACCATTCCCGGTGTATACGAAGACGTCACCAGCATCGTGCTCAACGTCAAGAGCCTGATTATTCGTCTGCATACCGATGAAATGAAAACCGTCCGGCTCAAGGCCAATACCCGCGGCAAACTGACCGCCGGGATGATTGAATCGGATGCCGATGTCGAAATTCTCAATCCCGATCTGCAGATCTGCGAACTGACCGACAATATCGATTTCGAAATGGAATTTGATATCGACGGCGGCCGCGGCTATCAGATCGCCGATATGAACAAGCGCCTCGATGCGCCGGTGGGCTCGGTCTTTATCGACTCCCTCTTCTCGCCGGTCACCAAGGTCGCCTATTTCGTGGAGAATACCCGTGTCGGTCAGAAGACCGACTACGATCGCCTCATTCTCGAAATTCACACCAACGGGTCGATTACGCCCGAAGATGCGCTGAGCTACGCCGCCAAGCTGGTCAAGGACCACCTCCAGCTGTTTATCCATCTCGATGAACAGGTGATGGTGGAAGAAATGCCGGCTGAGGACGAAGAAATCTTGCGCGTTCGCAATTTGCTGAAAACCCGCGTGGACGAACTGGAGCTCTCGGTCCGTTCATCCAACTGCCTGCGGGCCGCCAATATTCAGACCCTCGCCGATCTGGTGACCAAGTCCGAAGCGGAGATGCTGAAGTACCGCAATTTCGGACGCAAGTCGCTCAATGAAATCGGCAACCTGCTGGAGCAGATGAATCTGACGTTCGGCATGGATATCTCTCGATTTATGGAACCCGCAAAACGATAGGACTTTGACGATAGCGTTATGGGACATCAGGACAAAATAGCAAAACTGGGTCGCACCAAGACCCACCGAGAAGCAATGTTGTCGAACATGGCAATGTCGCTTTTCCTTCATCGCATGATCAGGACCACCGATGCCAAAGCCAAAGCGCTTCGTCCTGTCATTGATCGCATCATTGTGACCGCCAAGAAGAACACGTTGGCCTCCAAGCGCCAGGTGGCGGAACAGGTGCACGTTCCGGAAGTGTTCAAGAAATTGTATGTCGATATCCTGCCGCACTTCCAGGAAAAGAACTCCGGCTTCACCCGTGTCATCAAGCTCGGCGTCCGTCGTGGCGACGGTGCTGAGATGTCGGTTGTGGAGCTTTTGACTCCTCGTCCGGTCGAAGTGGCCGTTGATAAGGAGAAGAAGGACAAGGAGAAAGGCGGCAAGGGCTTTATGGCGAAAGCGCGCGAAGCGGCTTCTCGTAAGAAGGCTCCGGCCAAGAAAGTTGCCAAGAAGGCGGCCAAAGCCAAGTAAGTCCTCGGCTGATCGGCTCACGGTCAGATTCGATATCACAAGACCCGCTCGCTTTGAGCGGGTCTTTTTTTGCTTCCCCTCTTGCGACCCCGCCGGAGCCGTGTTATATACTTCATTAAATTGAATTGTGAACTCAGTGCGCGAACCCTATGCCGTTTGGTAGGTTTCGTTCTTTCAACAGGTCAAGTCATCGCCCGTCACTTCAGGTCTAGAGAGGAAATATGGAACAGCCGGTACAACGCAAAGGATTGTCCAAAGGATGTCTTATCGGGATCATCGTCGCTGGAGTCCTGCTCGTCATCATCATTGGCGGCATTACGCTCATCTGTGTCAATCGCGACAAGATCATCCAGGCCGGAACAAAGATCGTCATGAACCAGATGAAAGTTGAAGTCGGAAAGGCCAACCTCGCCGGTCTCGATACGACCCGCTTCAACAGTCTGCTCGATTCATTTGTCGTACGACTCAACGAGCATCCGCTCGACAGTGCCAGTGCCGAACGTTTTGGTGTCAGCATGAGAACGGTAACCGCAGACCGAAAGATCGACGCCCAAGATGTCACGAGCATCATGGATATGATCGTGGCCTGTTATCCCGATCTCGCGCCATATCGGCCTGAATTCAATGCTACGGCACCGCCGGTAACAGATTCGACCGTTACACCCGATACGACTGCGGCCGGCAAGTAGCGCAAGAGGTGCTGATAGTGGATGTTGCCTGGATTGCGGGAGCAATTCTATTCGGATATTTGGTGGGCGCGATTCCATTCGGCCTGCTCGTAGCTCGAGCATACGGTGTAACCGATGTCCGTTCACACGGCTCCGGAAATATCGGTGCCACAAATGTCTTGCGCGTGGCCGGCGCGCGAGCCGCATTCTGGGTCTATCTGCTGGATATTGGAAAGGGAGTCTTCGCGGTCATGGTTGCGCGGATGATTCATCAAAACGCAATGCCGCACGAGTTGCTCCTGGTCTTGGCCGGCCTGAGTGCAGTACTTGGACATGTCTTTCCGGTCTACCTGAAGTTCCATGGTGGCAAGGGCGTCAATACGGGTCTGGGCGTCATGATTTCTGTGCTGCCGATCGAGACACTCATCTGCCTTGCCGTGTTTCTGATTGTGCTTGCCCTGACCAAATTCGTTTCGCTTGGTTCGATGATTGCTGCACTGGCACTTTCGGCGGCTGTCCTTATCGAACGCTTCTGGCTGAGACCGCAGACGTCACTCGTGTTTGTCGGACTGTCGATCATGATGACCCTGGTGATACTCCTGACCCATCGTGGCAATCTCAAGAGGCTTATGAACGGAACGGAAAACCGTTTTACTCTGCGCTCCAAATCAGCCGGCCCGAAAGCAGGGGCCCATGTCTGAGAAGATCACTATTCTCGGCGCAGGATCCTGGGGAATGGCCTGTGCCCGGCTTCTGGAGCGGAATGATCACGTTGTGACCCTTTGGGCGTATGATCCTCGCGAGTACCAGCGCTTGATTCGGACCCGTGGCGACTCCGAAAAGCTCCCGGAATTCACCCTCGCCGAGGATATTCACATCACCAATGATCTCAAGGCCTCTCTGGCAGACTGCCGCCTGATCATTCTGGCGATACCTTCTCAGCATGTTCGGTCGGCCTTGAGAAACAGCGCCGAAGTCATCGCTCCGAACGTTTCTGTGGTCAACCTCGCAAAGGGAGTAGAGACCGGCACACTAAAGCGAATGTCTGAGGTAATACGGGAAGAGTGGAACATCCCGCCGGAGAACATCGCGACTCTTTCCGGCCCCTCGCATGCTGAAGAAGTTGCCGTAGATATGCCGACCACCGTCGTTGTGGCGGCAACGTCGAATGGACTCGCCACCAGAATTCAAGCGATCTTTAGCGGACGTACCTTTCGCGTCTACACCAGTGACGATGTAGTGGGCGTAGAACTCGGCGGTTCGCTCAAAAACGTCATTGCCATTGCTTCCGGGATAGTCGATGGTCTCGGGTTTGGAGACAATACCAAGGGGGCGCTGGTCACCCGCGGGCTGGCCGAAATGACCCGGTTGGGGGTTGCGCATGGGGCCCGGTTGGAGACCTTTGCGGGCCTTTCGGGGCTGGGGGATTTGGTCGCAACGTGTACTTCGAAACATAGTCGCAATCGGTGGGTAGGTGAACAGATCGGGCGGGGAAAGAAGCTGCACGAAATCCTGCTTTCGATGACCATGGTCGCCGAAGGCGTAGAGACTGCGCGCTCGGCGCGGGATCTCGCCGGGCGCATGGGCGTCGAAATGCCGATCACCGAAGAGGTCTTTCAGGTGCTGTATGAAGCTAAACCGCCTCAGGCAGCGCTGGGAAATCTTATGGGACGTACGTTAAAAGCCGAAGTTTGGCAATAACCAGGCGGCGGAGGACTAATGAGCATTCAGGAAACGGGCGAGAAACTGTACTACACGATCAGTGAAGTGTCTGAAATGACCGGGCTGGAACCATACGTGTTGCGATACTGGGAGAAGGAGTTTCCTCTTCTTCGGCCGCGCAAGAACAGCGGTGGAACCAGGTTGTACACCTCGAAGGATATCGAGATCATCAATCAGATCAACTTCTTACGGACCAAGGAAAAACTGACCATCGCCGGCGCCCGAACCAAGATGCTCCTCAAGCGAGGCTCAGAACAGCGCAACGAATTCGAAATGCAGGGGAGAATCCGAACCCTGGTCGGCAAATTGAGAGCCGATGTTAAGGATCTCCTGAAATATTTCCCTTGAGTTTCCCCCGTAAATCGCTTTCTTGGAGAGCCTTCCAACCCCTTTTGCGGCTGGGATTTGTCGGAGCGTAGCGCAGTTGGTTAGCGCACTCGCTTGGGGTGCGAGAGGTCGGCCGTTCGAATCGGCTCGCTCCGACCATTTATTTGTATAATAAGGGCATGGATACTCTAATTGCCCAATTGTCTCGGACTCCCGTGTCCGTAGTCGCCCAGCCACCACTGGTCTTGGTACCGGTTTATAATGCCTCTCATTACCTCCCGGAATTGATCCCTCGAATTCGCAATTTTGTCGCCAACGAGAACCTCTTGTTTGTGAACGATGGTTCTACCGACGACAGCCTTGAGATTCTCAAGAAGGAACAGGTCCACATCTTGTCATTCGATATCAACCAGGGAAAAGGGGCCGCCCTGAAAGCCGGATTTGAATACGCCATAGCTCACAATTATCGCTCGGTCCTGACTATTGATTCGGATTTGCAGCACCTTCCCGAAGAACTCCCGCGCTTTCTCGCCCGTGACAACGGCGAAAGCTTAGTCCTGGGGACTCGTCAGATCGACCGAGAAATCATGCCGTTTGACCGTTGGCTTACCAATAACCTTACGTCACTCATCATCTCCGTCTTTTCACGTCAGCGAGTAAGAGACAGCCAATCTGGATATAGACTCATTCCTGTCTCGTTTATTAAGGTACTTCCGCTTCACACTATCAGCTATGATCTCGAGTCGGAAATGCTCTTCAAGGCCGGTGCTGCTGGATGTGCCATCAGCGAAGTTCCCATTTCAACCATCTACGACGGTTCTCACTCGTTCATAAATCCGCTGTCCGAGACGCTCCGCTTTGTTCGCCAGATCTGGCGACGCATCTGGGTCTGACCAGTTTCAGACTTGCGCCTGCTAGTTCGTCTGCCTACTATTTACCTATGGCGACCAAACGGACTATTCTGCTGACCAATGACGATGGCTACTTTGCTCCCGGTATCAACGCCCTGTATAACGTATTGGCGAAGAAGCACCGGGTCTTCCTGGTTGCGCCGGATCGCGAGCAATCGGCCAGCTCTCACTCACTGACTCTAAATCGGCCACTTCGCGTCCACAAAATCTCGGCGCAGCATTATGCAACCGACGGTACGCCCACCGACTGCGTCATGCTGGCGATCCACTTGCTCTTCAAGAAGGATAAGCCGGACATGATCATATCCGGCATCAATCATGGCGCCAATATGGGGGATGATGTTACCTACTCAGGAACCGTGGCTGCGGCCATCGAAGGTGCCATTCTCAAAATTCCGTCGCTGGCGGTCTCCATGGCGCATTGGGTGCCGGGAATGTCCATGGTTCGCGGAGCGCAATTTGTCTCCCGACTGATAAAGTCGTATGAGCAATTCGATCTTGAACCATCGACCTTTCTCAACGTGAATCTCCCGCCGGACCTTGGAAAAGGCTACTCACGCTTTGAATTCACGTCGCAGGGATTCCGTACCTATCGCGATATCGTGGTCCATAAAACCGATCCCAGAGGGAAGCCGTACTATTGGATTGGCGGTCGACCTCGCTGGCGGACCGCTCCGGGGACGGACTTTGCCGCGGTCGCGAAGGGATGTGTATCCATAACGCCGATGAAATTGGATTTCACTGATTTGAGTTCACTTGAACGGCTTCGACAACATCCCCCCAAATCACTTCGCTAAACCTCTCGACAAAACTGTTGACTTTCCCGCCAGCCCGGATATACTATGTTCTCTCATCGAATTCGGGGCGTAGCGCAGTTGGTAGCGCGCTTGGTTCGGGACTAAGAGGTCGCTGGTTCAAATCCAGTCGCCCCGATTTTATGGAACTGACTCCTCTGTTTCTTCTATATCACCTGTTGTTGACGAGTCGTTCTAGCATAGAACGTATGTAATTGAGGGTACAAATCATGGCCGGACGCAAGAGTCCCGTTATAGCTGTTGTCGGAGCAGGAAAGTGCTCCAAGAAACTCCGCGATATGGCGGGCGAAGTCGGCAAATATGTCGCCGAACACGGTGGAGTTCTGATTTGCGGTGGTATGAGCGGGGTAATGGAAGGGGCGGCACGAGGGGCGAAAGAAGCCGGCGGAACGACAATCGGAGTTCTGCCGACCGAATCAAAAGACGATGCCAATGAATTTATCGATTATGTCATAGCTACCGGCCTCGGCGATGCCCGCAACATGATTGTGGTCCGGAGTGCCGATGCTGTGGTTGCGCTTCCGGGAAAATACGGAACGCTCACCGAGATGGCGTTCGCGCTGTTGGCCGGCGTACCGGTCGTGTCTGTCTCGGCCTGGAAACTGGGCGAGGAAGTCGAGCAGTTTGACGACCCGGTTAAGGCAGCCAAGGCTGCAATGGATTTGGCGGCCAAAAACCTCAAGAAATGACCAGCATCGGGGCTGATATCCGGATCAGGGGAGTGGTTCAAGGGGTGGGATATCGCCATTTTTGCTGGCGTCACGCGACCCAAATGCAACTCACTGGCTGGACCAAGAATCTTCCCGACGGCTCCGTTGTCGTTCATGTCGAAGGTGACCGGGGACAGATCGAAGCCTTTCTCACAGATATCAAAATCGGCCCGTCCCATGCGAGCGTATCCGACGTCTCTGTTACCTGGACTCCATTTACCGGACAATTTCAATCCTTCGAGATCACGAGATAAACTATGGACTCGCTGAAAAGCTACATCCGCTCCGTCCCTGATTTCCCCAAAAAGGGAATCAATTTCTACGATATCACCACCTTGTTCCAGGATCCCAAAGGATTCGGACTCGCTCTGGATGCAATGGAGACTTACGTGCGCTCACGGCGTCCCGACAAAATCGTAGCGATAGAGGCGCGAGGCTTTGTCTTCGGCGCTGCTCTCGCCGATCGCCTCAAGATTGGCCTCATCCCGGCCAGAAAGCCGGGAAAACTCCCGGCCAATACCATCACTGAAGAATACGCCCTGGAATACGGCACGGACAAGCTTCAGCTCCATGCCGATGCCATTGTCAAGGGAGATCGAGTGGTGGTCGTTGATGATCTCCTGGCAACTGGTGGCACTCTCGCAGCCGCCTGTCGCCTGGTGGAGAAGCTGGGCGGAGAAGTGGTCGGCATTTCCGCCGTTATAGCCTTGCCATTCCTGCCATTCGAAAAGCAGCTGGCTGCCTACGACGTGAATTACCTTATCTCCTACGAATCCGAATAGTCCCCCTTGCCAGCCGGAGCGGATTGCGATAGCTTCCAAGGACACGCCGGCTATCTCGCCCCCGTAGCTCAGTTGGATAGAGCGACGGTTTCCTAAACCGCAGGTCGCAGGTTCAATTCCTGCCGGGGGTACTTTTTCTCAGTGCCCGGCGGGCGCTGTCAAGTCTATAATGAATAAGCAGATAACCCCTCGAAAAAGACGCGATTTCGTTTGACAGGCTCCTGGGGCACAACTATATTCGTTGATTATTTTGAATGGTGTCTACGTCTTTGTTGGGAAAGCGATAGAAATAGGGCAAGGAGTCATCGGAATGAAAGGGTTGTGGTTACGGACCAGTATCCTGGTCTTATCACTCAGCAGCGTTGCATTTGGACAGGTCACGTGGGATTTCCTGGGTGGCGGTGCTCGCGCTCAAGGCATGGGGAAGGCCTTTTATGCAATTTCAGACGACATTACGGCGGTTACGTGGAACCCTGCCGGATTGGCCAAGCAGGAAAAGCCGATTCTCGGTTTTACCAAAGCAGCGTTTGTTCCACGCGGCGCATTCCAGGATCTGGGCCAGCACGGACTGGTCGACAGGTCCGTAAACGGGCGCTATGAGCAGAACCAGTCGTTCAATAGCTTCAGCTTCATTGGATTCCTGGCGCCTCTCCGAATCCGGGGACATCAATTTGTCCTCTCGGCCGCCTACAACCGCGCTTTCGATGAATACCTGACAACATCGTATTTTGATACCGGCCAGGTATCGACGGTCGTTTCCACCGGATCCGGCCCCATTGACACGGTCTTTACACCTGCTGAAATCAGCCAGTCTACCGATGCCGATATCGCCCCCTATACTTTCTCAGTAGGGTTCGGAACGCGCTTCTACAAGTCATGGGATCTCGGCGTCTCCTTGAACGTGTACACCGGCCGGGCCATCAGCCACTACAACTCTCGCTACCTGGCGCCGGACTACGTCCCGATAGATCGTCTGGGGCAGACGGTTGTGTATGATGGGATAGTGCGAGTTACCGACACCACCAAGTATGGTGGCTTCAATTTGGTGATCGGCACAAAATACACGTCCCCCTCGTTTGACTTGGGATTTGTGGTCAAGACGGCGTTTTCACTTCGGCAGAAATCAAACCTCGTGAACGAATTTGTCACGTATTACAATGGTCTGCCCACCTTCGCCCTGACCACCTTCAACGATTTCCCGCTATCCAAAGTGAAAGTACCGTTTACGTTCGCCGGTGGTATCGTCTACAGATTCTCGCCGATTTGGAGCGGATCCTTCGACGCCGAGTATCGCCCCTGGTCGGGCAAGAAGGTGCTCGATCGCTACGCCATTATCATCCGGTCGGGTCGAAGCAACCAGGAATTCTACAATACCGTCGATCCTCGCTGGTTTAACTCTATCGCTCTGCGCGCCGGAACGGAGTATATGCTGGCGACCGGTGGAGCGGTCATTCCGAAAATACCGCTTCGCGCAGGTGTGGGCTTCCTCAAGTTGCCCGGACCGAGTTACGAGTTGCCGTCCGGCTCCAACAGCGGAACGATTACACAGGCTGATTGGGGTACCTTCTCCAAGTCGATGCTGACTCTTTCGGCGGGATCGGGCATCTATTGGGAACAGATCCACCTGGATGCCGCATATTCGTACAGCGGCTACGGACAGGATTTCCCTTACGGTCAGATGAAGAACAAGAACCACAGCTTCAGTTTGACCTTTACAGGATATTTCTAGGCGAACTTCGGCCGGTGCCAATTCCGGCATAATGATGAGTTTTTTTTCAGATGGCGTTCACGTCAATGACGTGAACGCCGATAATATGTTATGCGATGAGGAGCAGTTACAGAGGTCGAAATGCACGGTAAGGTAAAATTATCTAAGCGCCAAATCAAAGAAGACAAGTTCACGACGTTCATGCTGACCAGCCGCGAACAGGTTACCGAGAACTGGCAGTATTGGGCTATCGGCGCAGTGGCCGTCATTCTGGCGGTGATTGCGGTTGTTTTCTTTGCGAGGACCATGAAATCCGGACACACAGCGGCCGGAGAGAGCTACTCCCAGGCAGTCATGGAAATGCGCAATGGCAACGCCCAGGTCGCCATTCTCAAGCTCAACCAGTTGGTCGACGACAACAAAGACGCCGATGTCACCCAGCAAGCTTTGTTTATGCTCGGCCGAGTCAATTTCGACCAGAGAAATTACACTGAAGCTGTTCGGTATTGGGAGCAGTACGTTTCCAAGTACAAAGACAACAAGCTGAATTATGCCGCTGCTATTGCGGGTATCGCTGCCGCCAGCGAAAACCAGGGCATGTTCGCTCAGGCTGCCGCCAAGTATGTCGAAGCCGCGGCTGCGTGGCCCGATGGCGCCGCGGCCCCGGACTACAAAGTCTCCGCGATGCGCGCTTATCTTGAAGCCGGCGACCGTCAGAATGCCCAGAAGCTTCTTGACGACATCAAGGCCAATTTCAAGAACACGGAAACAGCGATCAAAGCCACTCGAATTTTCAGCGAGAAGAGTAATAGCCAGACCGGGTCGTAATGACGCCCCGACCACAAGATACGCCTGTCAAAGTTGCCATTCTATGGCACATGCATCAGCCCAATTATCGAGAGCCGGGGCTGAACCGACTCTCGATGCCCTGGGTGCGACTCCACGCCCTTAAAGATTATCTCGATATGCCGCTCCTGTCGGCTTCGTTCGAGAAAGTCAAAGTTACCTTCAATCTTGTGCCGTCGCTCCTCGACCAGATCGACCTCTATCTGGCCGGTGCCGTCGATCGCCACCTCGAACTTTCCCGTATGCCGGCGGAAGAACTTCCGCCCGCGCTGAAGATGGAAATTCTCGATACCTTCTTTGCCGCCAACCCTTCCAATATGATCCGGCCGCATCAGCGTTTTTGGGAACTCTACAACAAGGCTCGACGCGGGGGAGACGGTCAGAAGAGCATTCTCGCATCCCTCTATTCGTCGGCGGAAATACGCGACCTTCAGGTCTGGTCCAATCTGGCCTGGGTTGATCCCATGTTTCGCGATGAAGAACCGATCCGATCACTCTTTGCGAAGGAAAAGCAGTATTCCGAAGCCGACAAACATCAGCTGCTCGACTGGCAACTCGGCCTCATGGCGCGGATAGTCCCCACCTACAAACGGCTTCAGGATGAGGGACGGATCGAAGTCTCGCTGACTCCGTACTATCATCCCATTCTTCCGCTATTGTGCGATACGAATGTCGCCCGGGAGGCCCTGCCGGATATCAAGCTTCCCCACAAGCGGTTTGTGCATCCCGAGGACGCCGAACTCCAGGTTCGCATGTCGGTCGAACGATATGAGCAGATTTTCGGGCGACCCATGAAAGGGATGTGGCCGTCGGAAGGTTCGGTATCGGAGGAAGTGTTGGGCATACTTTCCCGCAACGGAATCCTCTGGGGTGCGACCGACGAAGAGATCCTCCATCAGTCACTACTCAAGTCCAATCTGGCGCCGGATGACAATCCGCTTCACACGGTCTATCGCCACAGCTCCGGTGTAAACTTGTTTTTCCGAGATCACGGTCTGTCCGACCGCATAGGATTTGTCTACTCCGGATGGAAGGCCCAGCGTGCCGTGACCGATTTCATCAGTCATATTCACGAAATTCGCCGGCGCCTGGTGAACCAGATCGACAATGTCGTCATCCCGGTGATTCTCGATGGAGAAAACGCCTGGGAATATTTCGATAACGACGCCCATGATTTCCTGGCCGGACTCTATCAGGCACTCAATGATGATCCTTTGATCGAAACGGTCACGATGACCGAAGCCGCCGAGCACATCCAGAGCAGACCGTTGCCTTCGCTGTTCGCCGGCTCCTGGATCAATCACAATTTCCGCATCTGGATTGGTCACGAGGAAGATAACATTGCATGGGACCTGCTCACCCGCACGAGGGATACGCTAGTTGAATTTGTGCAGAAGCACCCCAACTATGATCCGGCCAAGTTGGCTGCAGCCTGGCAGCAAGTGTACATCGCCGAAGGATCGGATTGGTGTTGGTGGTACGGGGACGAACACCACAGCGATCACGATGAGCTGTTTGACAAGACCTTTCGCCGACATTTGGCGGCTGTTTACGACAACCTGCAGCTTGAAATCCCTCAGGAACTGCTCAAGCCGGTCAGGCAGGGGGCCGTTACCGGGTATCTCCGGCATCCCGAGAACACGATCACGCCGACGATTGACGGACGGGTGTCGCACTTCTATGAATGGACCGGCGCCGGTTTCTTCGACAATCTCAAGGCTGGCGGCGCAATGCATCAGGTTAACCGCTATCTGGCCGGTCTCTATTTCGGATACGATGATCAGACGGTGTTCATTCGGCTTGACTTCCACAACAAGATGGGTGTAGACTTGCTTCAGAACCCGGTTATTGCCTGTGAGCTGTTGAGCCCTGAGAGCAAGGAGTACTTGCTCGTGCGCAATACGCAGGGTAGCGTTCAAGGCGACGAATACCGGTATGCGATCGATGAACTTGTGGAGTTTTGTATCGACCGCGCCAAGCTGTTCAAGGAGCACGGATTCGGCCGACTCGGCGTCCGCCTCTCACTTTCGGAACAGGGACAGCGTCTGGAGTCCTGCCCCGAAACCGAACCGCTCTGGATTGACATTCCGGAACCGAACAAGGAAATGTTCTGGCCGATCTGACGAATCCGGCCACGATGGAGGTCTGACATGACCGAATCATTCTTTCGCAACGAATCCGATCAGGAATCTGCCCCGCCACCTGAGCAGAACGAGCCACTGGCCACTGCGCCGGAGTCAACCGGCCCGATGTCGACGGATCAGTCTATGGTCGAGGAAGAGCGGATTGCTGCGGTTCTCTCGTACATCCCGATATTGTGCTTCATTCCGCTCATCAATATTCACTGGAAAGAAAGTAAAGAAGCCCGCTTCCATGCTCGGCAGGGAATCGTGCTGTTTCTCATAGAGCTGGTCGCAGTACTGATGCTGGTCGATGATCTGGCGCGGTTTGTCTTTCGCGCCATCCTGGTGGCCGCCGCTGCTCTGGCGGTTGCGGGAGTCTATTTTGCCCTCCAGGGGAAGCGCTATCATCTTCCGCTCATCAGTGATCTGGCCGACCGAATGAAACTGTAATCTACACCATGGCGGAGTTTGTATATGCGTAATTTCCTTTCTATTCTGGTAACCTGTTCTCTGCTCATCATCCTTGGCTGCGCGACCACCGGGCCGGGAGGCAAGCAATCGCTCGTTCTGATTTCATCCGGTCAGGAGTCGGAGATAGGGAAGGGAATGGCCGATGAAGTCGCCAAAACGGAGAAACGGCTGGCAGATGACCAGTGGCAGGCCTATGTCAACGAAGTGGGTCAGAAGATCGTAAAGGTCTGCGATCGCCAGGATATCGAATATCACTTCACCGTCATTGAGTCAGACCAGGTAAATGCATTTGCTGCCCCGGGCGGCTATCTGTACGTCTACACCGGCCTTCTGCGCATCATGGATAATGAAGCTGAACTCGCGGCCGTGATGGCGCACGAAATATCTCATGTCGTCGGCAGGCATGGGGTCAAGCAACTCCAGGCGACCATGGGCGTTGCTCTGGCAACGCAACTGGTGCTGGGTGATAAGAGCAGCGATGTCATGAAAGCCGCGATCAATGTCGGCATGGGCTTGATCTTTTCCGGATATTCACGGGATCATGAACGTGAAGCTGACAAGTTTGGCATCTATTACATGCCGAAAGCGGGATATGATCCCAGTGCCTCAATCACCATGTTTGGCAAGCTGGCAGCACTCGGGGGAGCTGGTGAACCTAATGTGTTCGAGAAATTGACTGCATCGCATCCTGACACCCAGGAGCGGATCACGAATGCCAAAGCGGAAATAACCGGTATGGGAACCCTTCCTGCCGGTCTCACACTCGGGACGAAGCGGTATCAAGACCTCAAAAAGCGGCTCCCAGCGCCGGCAAAAGCGGAACCCAAGGGGTAACCGCGCTTCCGCTGCCGTCGCTGATCCTGCGTTTTCGGGATAAATTTTCCCATGTGGGAAAAGTTTTAGTTGAAGAGTCCGCAGATAGTGCCGATTTTCTATGCGGAAAGTATAGGAAGTTGGCCATATTCACTCAAGTCTTCTGGTCAAATTTCCGACAATTGGAGTAAGGCTGTCGCGATTCGGAACAATCGCGGTAAGTCTTAGATTAACAGGCACTTCGGAAGGTGCTTAGTCAGTGCACGGGTCAGCGTGCGCATGATTTGGCCAGGGAAGGCTGTTCGGGCAACTCGGACTCTCGAAAATACCCGCCCACAACCGCCCCAAAACCGATCCGAAGTCAACGCGTAAGGCTTTGGCGATTAATGACTTGTTTGTGGTTTAACGGTCCTCTGCATCCGCTCCGACATTTACTGGCACATTCCGCCCTCGGCGGCATTGGCATTGCCTTTCCTCAAGTGCATACGAAGGGAAGAGTGATGTTATGAAAATGGCCACTATCAAACGAATTATTGTCCTCTGGGTTGTCCTAATAGCCCTCAGCGCCCTATTTGGCAAAGTTACCCTGGCAGCTTCAGACGCGGGCCGTACGGCCGCCAATTTCCTCCAGATCGGCGTTGGCGCTCAGTCTGCAGGTATGGGTGGGGCCTACAGTGCCGTCACCGAAGGTGTATCTTCGGTCTACTGGAATCCGGCCGGACTTGCTAATATGAGCAGTAGTCAGATTAGTCTGACTCACTTCTCGTGGTACCAGGATGTCAAATTGAATCACGGCGCCGTAGCTGTACCGGTCAACGACAAGTTGACCTTTGCTGTTGGCGCCACCCATTTGGATTACGGCACGATAGATGGATACGACCAGACTGGTCTTCCGACCGGACAGATATCATCCTATGATTTCGCCGGATCGTTCTCGATCGGCTGGGCGGTGAATGATCATCTCTCTGTTGGTGGAACCGCCAAGTACATTAATCAGAAGCTTGCCGACTTGAATGTCACCGGCGTCGCGGGAGATCTTGGTGCATTGTACCGCATGCCTCGCGTGACCTTTGCCGCAGTGATTTCCAATGTCGGACCGTTCCTCAAATACGACAAGCAGTCTGAACACCTGCCGACCAGTGGCCGACTCGCTGTAGCTGTTGCTCCGTTTGGTGGGTCTTTCCTGACCGCTTTTGAATTTGAGAAGCCTCAAATCGGTGATATGGCCCTCAAGCAGGGATTCGAATACAATGTCAACCACCAGTACTACCTCCGAGCCGGATACAATTACTATCCCGGACGCGAGGTAATGAACTTTGGCACTGGCCCGACTTTCGGCGCAGGGGTGAAGCTCAACCGCGCCTCCCTTGATTACGCCTTTACTCCCAAGGACACTCATACGTCGGATGACCTCCATCGGTTCTCCCTGACCCTGTTCCTTGGTCACTAAGACCTAACTCCCCCTTCTATGCGCTGGTTCAGGCCGCTGCCCTTGGGCAGCGGCCTTCGTTTATTGGTTGTCCAATATGTGCATTTCTTTTGCGCAACTGGTTGCAGCTAATATGCGCTGGAAGCCACGAATCCTCCTGAAAAGACATTGTGGAGTGCAGAAGGCGATGAAGAAATGTCATTTTAGTCCACCATTGAATAAGGTAACGCAATGATGGGCAATGACATAACAATGCGGAAAAGTCGACACAAATTTGTACTAAAACTTCAGCTTAAGGCCGGACTTGGCAAAACATTTGCTCATTCATTCGCTGTAATTTCTAACCATACTCCAAAAAGTGTGAATGAATAACATGGAACACGTTAAGAACAGTCTGCAGAACCCTTCTGATACCACGGTCGCGATCCCTTCGCGTGGTCTTCAGTATGGGGTTGCCAATGGAACGGCCTACTCTCAGGCTGGCGCATTGGCCGTGGCCCCGGATGCGCTTGGCAAGATTCGTTTCTTCACTGGTGAGTTTTTTGGTTTCCTCTTCGTAGTCCTCTCCACAGTGTATATATTCGCCGTGCCGGCATCGATTAGCCGTCCGGCGCTGATTCGTGCTATGGTAAACCGGAGCATCAAAAGAACCCTCGACGTCATAGGCGCAGTGGTTGGTATCATCCTCTGCACTCCTTTCTGGCTGTTTATTCCGATGATTATCAAGTTGACCTCCACGGGTCCGGTCTTTTATACCCAGACTCGCGTTGGTGTCAATCGCCGCAAAGGATCCCGTCGCTGCTTCCCGCGCTCGGAACAGGACGATCGCCGTGCTCGCGAACGTCGCCGGGTTGATTACCATGGCAAGCCGTTCCAGGTTATCAAATTCCGCACGATGGTGGTTGATGCTGAAAAGCTGTCCGGACCGGTCTGGGCAACCAAGAACGATCCCCGCATCACCAAAATCGGACGGTTCATGCGTAAGACTCGCTTGGATGAGATCCCGCAGTTCGTCAACGTCCTCCGCGGAGATATGTCCCTGGTAGGGCCCCGCCCGGAACGTCCGAACTTTGTCCGTGAGCTCTCCGGTAAAGTCGACAACTATACCGAACGTCTCGAAGTCAAGCCCGGCCTGACCGGTTTGGCTCAAATTGAAAACGGCTATGACTCCACAGTCGCCGGCGTAGCCGAAAAGGTTAAATCGGATTTGACCTATATTCGCAACTGGTCACTGTGGTACGATGTCAAAATCATGGCCCGTACCGTGATCGTTGTGTTCACCGGCAAGGGTGCCAACTAAGAGCAAAGTCTGTCACGATCGTGACGAAAACTGCAGCCGCGGGCTCCGCGGCTCTTTTTTTGACTACTTTTAGGCTTGTTTCGACTCTGGACCGCCCGTACCTTTGCCGATACAATCTGTTGTGCAATCGTTTCTTACGAAAAGGTATATGTTGTTGAAAAGGACTTTGACGACGTTGGTTCTGACGCTTTCTCTGGCGGCCGCTACCAGCGCCCAGCAAACAGCCCAGAGTGGACTTACCGTTCGCTCTAACCCCGATGGCGCGGAAGTTACCCTGAAGGGTGACGCTATCGTAACCGGCATCACTCCCACGACATTTCACCAGTTTCTGGTCGGTTCCTATACCGTTATTGTCAAACGACACGGCTATGAGAACTACAAGACCCATGTGATGCTCGACCCCAATCAGCCTGCCAGTCTCGATGTGCGTCTCAGCCCACGAACGAGGATCAAAGCGGCAGCGCGGTCCTTGTTTATTCCTGGATG
>JBATNE010000182.1:0-3121 GCA_049290195.1 Candidatus Zixiibacteriota bacterium | reverse complement strand
GTATGTATTGTAGCTACAACCACTTACTACCAACTACCGACTACCAACTGATTGATGTATACTGTTTAACAATGACAAAGCCAAAATTTATACCAACCAAATTTTTATGGATCGATTTAGAAATGACAGGCTTAGTACCTGACCAAGATGTTATTTTAGAAGTTGCCGCAGAAATTACTGGAACTGATTTAGAGACAATTGATAGCTATGAGTCGCGTATTCAGCACAATCGTGAACTAGTTTTAAAGCGTATGAACGAAAATGCATGGTGGAAAGATTTTCCTGAAAACCGCGATGACTTTTTGGAACATTTAAGCAAATCAAAGAACATTCAGGCAGTAGAGAAAGAATTAATAGCACTAGTAGATCATCATTTTGGTTCAGAGCCTGCAATGTTAGCAGGTAATTCGATACATAGTGATAGGGCATTTATAAAACAGTGGATGCCAGAACTTGAACTGCGCCTACATTACAGAATGCTTGATGTTACATCTTGGAAAACAGTCATGGAAACTATGTACAATGTAAATTTTGAAAAGCCAGAAGTGCATAGAGCTTACGAAGACATTCAGGCCAGTATTGCTGAACTACAGTATTATTTGGAATGGTTCAAGAACAATAATTAACATATTAGCAATTGACTAATTAGCAATTTGCCTAGAATTATCAATTGTCCATTAACCATGTAGCCGTAATCGCTAAACGCTAAATGCTAATCCTATGCTAATTGGGTCATTGCTAATGGCAAATTTGCTCAACCTCCTGTGTTAATATATCCCTATGACTCGCAAAGAAATTGAAGATTATATTTTAAGCATGCCAAGTACACGTTTAGATTATCCTTTTGGGGAAGATGTGGCTGTTTATAAAGTTACGGTTGGTGATGAGGATAAGATGTTTGCATTAATGCCAGAGAAAAAAACACCAGTAAACTTAAGTTTAAAATGTGATCCAACACTAGCTGTTTTGCTACGTGAAAAATACGAAACAGTTCTAGAAGGTTATCATTTAAATAAAAAACATTGGAATACACTACTTCTTACTGGACAGCTAGAAGAGCAAGATATTAAAGACATGATTGTGCATAGCTATAATCTAGTAATTGGCAACAAAGATCACGTACCTTCAATGAAGTAGATTAAAACAATAGTATATTACTTTTGCAGACCGTTTCGACCACCTAAAGGCGGTCTGCACTACGCTTTTAGTCTGCAAAAGTAATATACTATTGTTTTAGCAAAACCTATTTGCTTGCTGCTGCGGCTTTAAGGTTATCGATTGAGGTGTTAAGAACTTCTTTTTCAGTTTTAGTTGTTGCCTCGGCAAGTGATTTTTTAAGGTCGTTATAGTAGGTATTGCTAAGTTTAGAAATTTCCTCTAAAAGGGCAGTGTCATATTTGCCTTGTTGTTTGGCGGACTCTAGGGTACTGTCGATTTCTGAGTCTTTTTTGCTGCTAAGTTGAACTTTGCTAGCGTCTACACTTCGTTTTTTCATTAAGTCGGCTAGTTTTGTAGCGTCCGATGAGACAAGTGCCTGCAAGCTTGCCATTCTATTTTTTACAGCAGAATCTGTAGCGTCTTTATTGCCTAAATCAATTATTCTTAGTAGTTCGGTTTGGTCAGCGCGTAGAGTAATCAAATCTTGATTGTTAACTTTACCAAGTGATAAAAGTAGAGATACGCCAATAATTAAAACTGTAATAACCCCTAGAGCAAAAACTACTATAAGCAAAACATTTTTTTTACCGCCACCCATGTTAAAAGGTTGTTTTGGCGCTGGATGCCCTTGGTTGGTAATAAAATCGTAGGGATTATTTTCGTTCATATATGATGTATTGTACCAACTGATTAGGCAAGTGAGAAGGGGCTTATGCTTGATAGTTACAATCATATACCTGATACTAGTATGTGATGGATGCCGTAAACGAAATAAAATCACGAATTAGCATAGAAGATGTAATTAGTGAGTATGTCCAACTAAAACGTTCAGGACGGAATTTTAAGGGTTTGAGCCCGTTTACTAATGAAAAATCACCTAGCTTTATGGTCAGCCCTGAAAAGCAAATTTGGCATGATTTTAGTTCTGGTCGCGGGGGTGATGTTTTTAGTTTTATTCAAGAAGTCGAAGGGTTAGATTTTAAAGGTTCTCTAGAACTATTAGCGCGTAAAGCCGGTGTTGATCTTGCAGAATTTCAACCAAAAACTGGCGACGGCACAGATAAAAATCAGAAAGAAAGATTATTTAGTGCTGTTGAGCAGGCCGTTTTATTCTACCAAGTACAATTGACTAAAAATATTCCTGCGCTTAAATATCTACGCGAAGTGCGTGGTTATGAAAAGCAAACACTTCTAGATTTTCGTTTTGGCTATTCACCTAATGACGGCAAAGCATTAATTAGCTATCTGCAAAACAAAGGTTTTAGCCCGTCAGAGTTACAGAAAGCAGGGCTATCATCGACGCGCGGAAACGACACATATGACATGTTTAGAGGGCGAATAATGATTCCTTTGTTGGATCCGCAGGGTAGGCCAGTTGGTTTTACGGCGCGTCAGGTTGTTGATGATAAAAATTCTCCAAAATATATCAATACACCGTCTACAATTTTGTATGACAAAGGACGCCAAGTTTTTGGTTTATCGCAAGCTAAAGAAGCTATACGTAAAAGTGGCTATGTAGTTGTCGTTGAAGGCAACCTAGACGTAGTGGCTAGTCACCAAGCTGGCATTAAACAAGTCGTAGCCTCCGCTGGTACTGCACTTACAACTTATCATTTAAAATCCCTGCAGAGGTTTACCGGCGATGTACGATTATCATTTGATGATGACAGGGCAGGTCAAGACGCAGCCGAGCGGGCGATTCCTCTGGCTCAAGCATTAGGTTTAGAGCTAAGCATTGTTAGTATCCCGTCCGGTAAAGACCCTGACGAGCTAATTAAGCAAGACCCTAAAGCATGGGAGAAAACGGTCAATTCGTCTCAATACATGATAGATTGGTTGATTGACCGTATTGCATCAGGTAGTGATTTAAATTCCGCTCAAGGCAAAAGACAATTTACTGCCAAAATAATGAGCATTGTGCGCCAATTAAAAGATCCAGTTGAGCAAGAACATTATGCAAGAC
>JBATNE010000181.1:0-3690 GCA_049290195.1 Candidatus Zixiibacteriota bacterium | reverse complement strand
ACGTGGCGCTCCACGTAATAGCGCCGCCTGGCGCCGACGTGATATTCCAGTTGCCAACTTCGGCGTTGGCCGTCCAGGTGTATGTGACTGTGCTCGTCCCGTTGGTGTAGGCAATGACCGCCGTCCGTTTAGTTCCCGGCGTCACCGCATCCGGCGCAAGGAAACCGTCTAACGTTGGATGCCACGGCCCGCCGAGCGTGATGCTCCACTCAGCAGCATCAACAATGTTGACTTTGCCTGAATCGCCCAAGGTCGTTACGTCGATTTGCGCCAACGTGCTGGCGACGTCCGCTTGATTGATGTAGTTTGTCAACGCATTACTGTTGTATGTGCAGGTCGAGTTACCCTGCGCCTTATATCCTGCCATTGCTCAATTCTCCTGTTAGTAAGTGACGCCTGACACGCAGGCGATGCACGTAACAAACCACGATGTAGCGCTGCCTAGATCGGTGCAGTTCAGGCGCAGGTAGCGGTTAATCGTGCCGGAAAGCGTTACTGCCACCACGCCCACACCGTTGAATGTGAAAGTGCCTTCGCTGCTGTACGTTCCGCCTGATGCCGTTGCGCTTTCAATGTTAATGTCTGCGCCGGTGCCCGTCCCCGTTTCGGTGGTCACGAACAGATACGCATACCCGCCAGCACTGCCCGCTGCGCCGATGTCAACCGGCGTGGTCGTGCCGGTTGCGCTGATTGTGCCGGAATAGACACACGTCCCCCGCCGCAGGCCGGTGTCACTGGCATAGGAGCCGGTGACGGTCATCACCCCGGCGACTGGAGATTGTATCTGCATGTTGCTGGTAGATGCGCCTGGCAGCACATAGCCCGGCGAACCTGCC
This sequence comes from Candidatus Zixiibacteriota bacterium, assembly GCA_049290195.1. GTDB lineage: Bacteria > Zixibacteria > MSB-5A5 > GN15 > FEB-12 > FEB-12. Next base: position 2,854 of record JBATNE010000181.1, on the reverse strand, counting down.
GGCACCGTGACATAATGGATAACACCGACCGTATCCGCCGTGTCGATTGCCAGGCGCAACCTGTTTTCAAACGTCGAGCCGTTGGCCGTGTCAAACGTCATGTAGCCGCCAAGATTGACCTGAGCGGATGGCGGCAGCGTGACATATTCTTTGCCGGTCGCCTCGAATGGCGTCGTCTCTATGCGTTCCAGTGTGGCCGCTATCTCGCTACTGTTGGTCTGGCTAGATAACAGATAGCCACCCATCAATATCCGTGTATTCGTTCCCTTGATTCCCGCCATAGTTGCGTCCTCAGATGCTCAATTCGTCGCGCACACTGACGAACATAGTTGCGACCAGCCAGGCCAGCGAATTGACGGTTGTGATTCCAGGATCAACGGTGAACGAGACAGGCTCATCGTAGACAAGCGTGTAGCCCGTTCCATCCGCAGACACCAGCGCCGCCATTGCAGCGACGCCTATGTCTCGCGCCCTCTGCATCGTCGCTGCCGATTTGCCATCGTGCTTAATCCATAACTCAATCGGCACTCTGTGCGTTACCGTCACGGCAAACACGTCTAGCGTCTCCCAGGTGAACCGCGATTCCAGTTCAAACGCTGGTGACAATGCTGCTATCCTCGCCGTTGTGATCGCTGGCGTGAAATCCGACGAAGAAACGGAATCTACATCAGACACCGCCGTATTGATGGCGCTCAACAGAGCATTCACAATCGACGAGGTGACAGTCATTCTGTCCAGTCCTCGCCGGTCGCCAGCGCCGAGTAGCCATCTATGCGCCGCAACTGCAACGTGCGACCCCGGCTGCGCGGAGCAGTCGTGCTTGTAACTACAGTTACACCAAGCCCGATCAGGTTTGATGCGGCAATCGCTTGCAGGTCGACATCGAATCGCTCCAACCACACGTCGGATCGGTTCTCCGCTTCTCCATTGCTAGAGTCCATGCCGCGCGCAATCAGGATGTAGGCCGCTGCATACAGGTTGGCGAGCGCCTCCAATTCTTGGTACGCCCCCGCCGCAACAGAGACCGGCACAGAATAGCCTGCACTGGATAGCGCTCGGTCGATTTTTGCGCTACCCTGTGCAAGCCACAGAACCAACTGTGCGCTCGTCGGCGTGCTTGTGGCGCCAAGCTCACCAGCAGCCGGAACCAAAGCCGACGCACCGGAGATGCTGCCGTATGCCATGCTAGTTGTTGCTCCTCGCCACTTCATGCCAGCTATTTCCGTAGCCAACAATCGTCAGAGTATCCCATTGCCCGAGCACCGCGTTTCCGGCCAAAACTGCGCCGGTCGTGTCGGTGATCGTAATGGTGTTGGCCGACGTGTTGAGAAGCATCACGTACGCACCAGCCGTTGGCGCACCGAGTCCAGCGCCTACTGCACCCGCGGCGGTCAGCCGCTGGAGCGTGCCGGTTGGCGTAATCGTGCCGCCATTCGCAACGGTCAGTTCATCGACCGTCGCAATGGATAGCAGGCCAGAAAGCGAAGTGTCGCCGACAACGGCCAGCGTGCCACCAACCGACGTATTTCCCGTCATTGCTGTAACTCCAGTTACAGCAAGATTTCCGATGACTGACGTGTCTCCAGACGTGATTAGCGACTTGGCGATCACGTGGTCGAGTGACGTGTAGAACGTCTGCGCCGTCGCTCCGGCGAACAACACTGCCAGCAGAGATAATGCGACCAGCACTGTAATCATTGTGCGTTTCATCATCCCCCCTTAGGTCGGCGTGCCGTCCGCCCAGGCCGCATTGTTCACATAACGGGCCGTGCCGTTCGTGCGGTCACCGCCGACGCCAACGCCAAACTCAGTAAAGATCATGGCATATTGCAGCGGCAGCGTTGCGTTACTTGAGGTCGGATCGGTCATGACCTCGAAGGTTGGTCGCATCTGGCCTTTCGGCAAACGCATACGCAGCGGGTTTCGCTGGCTGTTGGCGCCGTAGGATTTCCAGGCGAAGGCATAGTATTGCGGCATCCCGTGCACCACACGCACCATAACATCGTTGATCGTGCCGATGTTATAGCCATCGGGTCGATAGTCTGGCCCAAACGAAGCCAGGCTGACCGTGTTTGCATAGTTGGTGCCCATCTGTGCGACGGGCACGAAGCCGGCCAACCCGCGCACGGTAGTTTCATCCGCCATACTGATCATGGCATTGTACGGTGGAAGGTGTCCGTGCTCCAGTAGTTCCGCCTTGATGTCGGCGAACACTGGAGCCGTGAATGCGCCGCCAGCGATGGGAACGTAGTGTTCATGCGTGGATGTGAACGTTACGCCACCAAAAGCCGGTGGAACGAAATCCACATTCGTAGAAGCCGCAGTCGTGGCAAAGCCTGGCGAGTAACCGCCGGTGCCAAGCCCCTTAGCCGCACCGCTATCGTCACCGCGTTGCAGCAAGCGAGAGAGCAGGCACACGCGCAGCAGGTCGCCCATGTCCTTCACAGCGTCGGCGATGTCCGCCTCAATCTGTGGAAGACGAGCATGACGCAGATAGTACCACGTCCAGGCCAGCGCCCGATCGTAGGGTTTAATCGGCAACATGTGCCCGATTGTGTCTGCTCGTTTCGGGTCAGCACGGCTGTACTCGGTGAACTCACCGAAGCCATTTGCCCCGCCCTGCGCATATTCCGCGACTTGCGGCATATCGGTGTAGGAAAGCAGACTCGACCACAGCGGATCGCTGTACAGGGTTTGTGCCGCCACCTGCACCGATCCATTCAGCATTTGGGCGACGGTCAGGAACGTCGTGCCGTCTTCCAAAGCGTTCTTCTCAAGCACGCCCGCATCCCAACCAACGGGCAATGCGAGTAGTGAGGTATCTCTTGCACCTAGTGCCATGTTGCTATCCTCT
>JBATNE010000180.1:0-39535 GCA_049290195.1 Candidatus Zixiibacteriota bacterium | reverse complement strand
GCAATTATGTGGCGCTGAGCGTAACCCTGGCAGTCTGGATCGGGCTCTTTCTATTTCTGTTTCGGCTTGATAAGCGAGTGAAGCAGCTCGAGGAGAAGAAATAACGTGAAAGCAAAATATATCATTGGTGGCGTCATCATCCTGGTCTTCCTGGCCTGGGGTGCTTCGGCGTTCTTGAAGACGACAATTCAATACGTCTCGCTCGATGAAGCCTGGGAGAGCAAACGTACTGTTCAAGTCCTCGGCAAGATTGACTTCTCCAAGGTCAATTACAATGCCGGGCAGCAGCGCCTGGAATTTGCCATCTATGATCCTCAGGCACAGGATTCCATCACCGCGGCCCGTATGCCGGTAGTGTTCTACGGTGTCGTGCCGGGCAACTTCGATCAGGCCACGTCCGTTGTGCTCAAAGGGAAGCCCCAGGAAGGCGTATTTGTCGCTGACCAGATGCTGGTCAAATGCCCGTCGAAATATCAGGGCGAAGGCGGCGAGTATCAGGATATGAAGAAGCACGAAGAGGCCACCGAAGCGAAACAGGCCGGCGCCTGATCATGGGGCCAAACCAACCGGGCGATCTGCTCATCATCTTCGCGCTTGCCTGCAATCTGGTCGCCGGCATTGGGTTTCTACTGGTAGCCACCGGGCGTCGATCTTTTGATCAATTGGCCCATCGCGGATATCATCTGTTTGCGCTGTTTACCACCCTCGCGGTGGCATATTTGTATTACCTCTTCTACACAGACAATTTCGCCATCAAGTATGTATTCGAATATTCCGAGCGGGCCCAGCCCGCCATGTATATTCTCTCTGCCTTCTGGGGTGGCCAGGAAGGTACTTACCTGCTCTGGCTTTTCTTCAACGCCCTGTTCGGCTACATCCTGATTTTCCGGGGAGGGCAGTACAAGTACTGGGCACTCGCAGTCTATTCACTCGCCAATCTGTTCTTCCTGCTCATTCTCGTTAAGCTCTCTCCGTTTGCGCTGACACCGCAGCCGGTTGCCGACGGCATGGGATTGAATCCTCTCTTGCGAGATCCCTGGATGATCATACATCCGCCCGTGATCTTTGTCGGCTATTCGATCGCTGCCATACCATTTGCCCTGGCCATTGCCGCTTTGATTATCAAAGATTATTCCGGTTGGCTCAAGAAGGCCTTTCCTTGGGTCGCAATCAGCGCTCTCACGCTTGGCGCGGGGAACATCCTTGGTGGATTCTGGGCGTACAAGACACTCGGATGGGGTGGATTCTGGGCATGGGATCCGGTCGAAAACTCCTCGTTTGTCCCGTGGGTGTTCGCACTTGCATTAGTCCATGGTCTGATTGTGGAGCGAAGATCCGGCGCACTTCGCCGAATCAATCTGCTGCTCGCCAGCTTCGTCTTCCTGCTGGTAGTGTACGGCACCTTCTTGACTCGAAGCGGCGTGCTGGCCGATTTCTCGGTCCATAGCTTCACGGATCTCGGCATCAACAATTATCTGATCGCCTTTATGATCGTTTCGCTGCTGACCACGTTGGTTGTCTTCTTCATGCGCTTCCGCTCGGTCCCGACTGCACCGATGAACTACAATTTCTTTGGGCGCGAATTCTCTCTCTTCTCGGGACTGGTCATGCTCTGCCTGTTTGGGTTTGTCGTTCTTACCTGGACATCCCTTCCTCTGTTGACAAAACTTGTTGGAGCAGAGCCCCGCGCGGCCGATGTCAGCACTTACAATTACTTCGCGATTCCGCTTGTCATTCTTATGTCCGCACTCGTCGGTGTGGCTCCATTTACTCAGTACGGCGACTTCAAACTCGAAGGCTGGATGAAAAAGGCCGGAATCGCCATCATGGTCTCCGCAGCCATCGGGTTTGGAGTCTTCGTACTTGCTCTTCACGGTGACCCCCTCTTCGGCGTGATCTTCACGCTGGTTGTATCGGGCTTGTCGATCTATCTGTATCGCGCCGATCTGCTCAAAGTCCTGATACCGGCCCTGGCAGCTTTCCTCGTCACTATCGTTATCGCGGTGTCAGTAGGTGTGCACGACTACCTGTTCGTGTTGTTCCTCGCCACTGGCGCCTTCGCTGCCGTCTCCAATATTGTAGCCCTCATAGGGTATTTACCGGGACGGTGGAAACTGATGGGAGGGCAACTCACTCATTTCGGTTATGGTATGATGTTGATCGGTATTCTTGCGTCTACCGCTTTCCCCAGCAGTCAGAAGGTGATCGTGGAAAAGGGCAGTACCGGCGAAGCGTACGGTCTGAAGTTCACCTATCAGGGCATGATGTACGACATTCGCACCCCCAATAACGAGATCAAACTTCAGATCGATGATAACGGATCCATATCCGACGCCCGACCGCAGCTCTATTACTCTGAACGGATGCAGGGAACCATGCGCAAGCCGTTCATTCAAAAGGGATTCTTGAACGATCTGTATATGGCCCCCGAAGAAGTTCGCCAGGCCGAGGCATCCCCTGAAGGAATCGTTATCGCCAAGGGGGAGACCAAAGAGATTGGTGATCTGAAGATCACGTTCGAAGGATTCGCGATGAGCCCGCATGGCGATTCCAGCATGGGCGGCATGCAGGTTGGTGCCAAGCTGTCAGTGGTTTCTCATGGCACAACCTCCAGCGTAGAACCCGCCGTTGTGCATCAGATGGATGCCGATGGTCATCCGATTCAAGTTGATAGTCCCGCCGAAGTCAAAGGTTACGGCGATCAGTCATATTCCATCCATGTCTCCCGAGTTCTCGCCGACCAGGGTGCTGTCGGGCTGGTGATTCCGGGCCTGACCGACATCGGAGGAGGGGAGAGGCTTGTCCTTGATGTCTCCCGCAAACCGCTTATCAATCTCGTGTGGACAGGTGCCCTGCTGATTGTCCTCGGTACCATTGTCGTTTTTCTCCGACGCAGGGAAGAGATGATGCAGTCACCGAAGGTGTCATCCGAGACGTTGGCGCAACCGCAGAGTCAAACCGCGCTCTGATCTCGTCGCACCACTGAGATCTCCCATACCCCATTCGCTCATCACAAATAGTACTTCACGGTATTGATTCGAAACCGAACTCGCAGTGATCGTAGAGAAATCTGTACGTGTGGGTAAAGTCTTCGAAGAAATCTACTCTATCCCTTGCTTGAAACGACACATCGTGCGTCTTCCTGCCGATATAAAGACTATGTGGCCTAATGATAGTCATATTGATCTATTTAGGCTTGACAAACAGGAGTGATTGTTACTATTTTCACAAAACTTCAAAGCTGTCGTCCAGGGAATGGACGCATCCTGAAGTCCAAGTTGTCGGTAAGTCCGGGCGCAGTAGCAGTACGGACAGGTCTGAAAAGAGGCAAAACAGTCGCCTTGGGTTTCAGGCCTGTCACCGATTCGGAAATGTAAGGAGTGATAATGAAAAAGAGCTTTCTCGGTATCGCGGTGATGCTGCTCTGGTGCGCCGTGCCTGCCATGCCCCAGGATGACAAGGCCGAAACTTGTCTGGGATGTCATGGCGAACCGGGGATGACCGGTATGAATGCGCGCGGTGAAGAGATCCCGATGACCGTCACTGCCGCCGCACTCGATTCCTCAATTCATAAAGGGCTGGCCTGCATCGACTGCCATACTGATCTCACCGGAAATAAAGATTATCCCCATGCCGACCAGTTGAAGCCAGTCGATTGCGGGACCTGTCACACCGATATCATGGACATTTTCAAGGGATCTGCACACGGCACCGCCGGGCAGGACAACCCGAATGCCCCGACCTGTGCTTCGTGTCACGGCAAGCACAATATCCTCCCGGAATCGAATCCGCAGTCCATGGTCGCTCCCATGAACATGCCGCATACCTGTTCCAATTGCCATAGCAAGCTGGCCATCAAGCCTGATCCTGACATTCGTATCGCGGATTCCTATGATCGTTACATGCGTGGTATTCATGCCCAGGGATTGGCCAAGGGGATCGGATCTGCGGCTACCTGTAACGATTGTCACGGTATGCATGACTTGCGCAAGGCCTCGGACCGGAAGTCCCTTGTCAACAAGATGAACATTCCAACTACTTGCGCAAAGTGCCATAACGATATCTATATCCAGTACAGCAAAGGAATCCATGGCAAGGCCCTCGCCGCCGGCATTCTCGATGCTCCCAATTGTACCGACTGTCACGGAGAACACGAGATTCTCGAAATCAGTGACCCGCATTCTCCCGTGAATGCCTCGAACATCGCCGATTTCGTCTGCTCGAAGTGTCACAATGATCCTCGGATCAACGAGAAGTACGGACTGGCAAAAGGGCAGTTCTCCTCTTATCAGGACTCATACCACGGACTGGCCGTAAAGGGTGGATCGGTCAAAGCGGCCAACTGCGCCTCCTGTCACCAGGCGCATGAGATCCTTCCGGCAACCAACCCCGCTTCATCTATTAACAAGGATAACTTGACCGGTACCTGTCAGAAGTGCCATCCACAGGCGACCATTGACTTTGCCACGAGCTATACTCACGCGACCGCGCAGGCTGAGTTCAACAAACTCGATACAACCGTTCGGGTGATTTATATCATCGCTATTGTCCTTATCATCGGCGGTATGTTGGCTCACAACCTGATCATTGTCTCGCGCTACGTAATCGAAAAGCATCGACAGAATCAGGCCCAGCCCACCGTGGAACGGTTCAACGGAAGCATGGTCTTCCAGCACCTTGTCGTGACCATTGCCTTCATGGTTCTTGTTCTGACCGGGTTTGCATTGCGCTATCCCAACGAGTGGTGGGTCAAGGTAATGAACTATGTCGGCATCTATGAAGATGTCCGAGGGGTCGTCCACCGTATCGCGGCCGTGCTCTTGATGTACATCTCCATTCACCATGCGCTCTTCCTGCTGTTCACGCGTCGCGGCAAGTCAGAACTCAAGGCGATGCTGCCGGCCACGGACGATGTCAGCAACGTGAAGAAGAACATGTTGTTCTTCCTGGGTCGAGTAAAAGAAGGTCCGAAGTTTGACCGGTATGACTATACCGAAAAAGCGGAGTACTGGGCTCTTGTCTGGGGCACCTTTATCATGGCCCTAACCGGCTGTGTCCTCTGGTTCCCGACCTTCTTCACCTCCTTCTTGCCGGCCTGGACCGTCAAGATTGCCGAAACGGTACACTTGTACGAGGCCTGGCTGGCCACCCTGGCCATTGCCGTATTCCATTTCTTCTTTGTAATCTTCCATCCGGATCAATACCCGATGTCGCTGACCTGGATTACCGGCAAGATGACCGTGGAGTCCTGCAAACATCACCACCCGAAGTGGTATGAGCGGATCGCCAGCGGCAAGGAAGAAACGCACGTGGACGCATCTGAAGACTCCGGCAAGGAAGCGGAAGGCCCGAAGAAGCACTGATCCACGCCGAACCGGATGGTTCGAAATCAACAACTCTCCAAGTGGGGTACACAAGCTGTACCCCACTTTTTTATCCCAACCTGGCCGCATATCCGGAACTCTCCGGCTCACTCAACATATAATCTGGTTATCAAGATCGCCGGCATGGCGCAGAGCGTCGTCTTGACAAACCATGAGTCGAGATCATATACTTGACGCCGCCGACTGCGCGGTGACAGTGGGAAGAGGAGCACATCGCCATATCAATGCCAAGAGAGGGTTTCTACTATGAGTGCCGGAAATGACTTGCTCATTGAGGCCAAAGGGATCAGCAAGTACTACGGCGACTTTGTCGCCGTCAAAGACATCAGCTTCGCCATCCCCCGGGGACAGGTCGTAGCTTTCCTCGGCCCCAACGGGGCCGGCAAGACGACCACCATGAAGATACTGACCGGCTTTCTCGCCCCCAGCGAGGGACAGGCTACCATCGCCGGATTCGATATGGGGAAGGAGCGCCTCGAAGGTGCTCGCCACCTCGGATATTTGCCGGAGAATGGTCCGCTCTACGACAACATGACCCCGCTGGAGCTGTTGCGTTTCTTCGGCGAAGCACGTGGCCTGACCTCGTCCCAGCTGGAACAGCGCATCAAAGTTGTGACCGAGCAACATGCGCTTGGAGATGTACTCGAAAAGCCGATCGGCAAACTCTCACGCGGCTACCGCCAGCGCGTCGGTGTCGCACAGGCGCTTCTTCACGATCCTGAAGTCCTCATCATGGACGAGCCCACGTCGGGACTTGATCCCAATCAGATTCGCGACTTCCGGGCCAACATCGTCAAGCTCAGTGCTTCGAAAACCATCCTCATGTCGACTCACATACTTCAGGAGGTCCAGGCCATCGCTCAACGCGTGATCATGGTCCACCAGGGAAGACTGGTCTTCGACGGCACCCCGGCCGAGATGTGTCGCGAGCGGTCGCTCGACGAGACTTTCTACTCGCTGACTTCTGAGAATACGGCCGTGGCCGCCGCAGCGCCTGAACCTCCAACGTCGAATGAGTGGGAGGGACTCAATGAGAGTTAATCGCCACATCATCTGGGTCATAGCCCGGCGCGACTTCAAAAGCTATTTTGCCGGCCCGACCGGATACGTCTTTATCACTCTATTTATTCTGTTAAGTGCTGCTTCAGCTTTCTGGCAGACTCAGTTCTTTGCCAACAACTTAGCTACTCTTGACCAGCTCAATGATGTCTTCCCGCTGATCCTGCTCTTCTTCGTTCCCGCTCTCACTATGAATGTATGGGCAGAAGAGAGAAGGAAGGGGACCGATGAACTCCTCCTGACCCTGCCTGCGTCAGATCTCGAAATCGCACTTGGGAAGTACTTCGCTGTCCTCGGCATTTACACCGCCTCGTTGATTCTTTCGCTCAGCCACGTGATTGTCCTGCTCTGGCTGGGACACCCCGACTTTGGCTTGATGTTCGCCAACTATCTGGGGTACTGGTTCGCCGGAGGAGCACTAATAAGTGTCGGAATGCTGGCCTCGCTCCTGGTCTCAAACGTGACCATAGCGTTTATTCTCGGATCGTTGCTCTGCTCTCTGTTTGTGGTGATCAGTCTCCCGATGGTCACCTTTGGCGATCTTGTCCAGCGCCTGCTATCTCCGATCGGTATTGAGCGCTACTTCACTGACTTCGCCCGCGGCGTGGCCAGTCTCTCGTCGCTATGCTATTTCGTGACAGTCGCCGCGCTCTTCCTGTTTCTCAATGTCCTTGTTCTGGGGCGTCGCCACTGGCCGAGCTCAGCGCAAGAGCGCAACTTTGGATGGCACAAGTACGCGCAGGCACTCGCGCTGATCATCATCGCTATTTCATTGAATGCCCTGATCGCACGCGCATCGTTACGGGTCGATGTCACCGCAGAGCAGATCCACAGTCTGTCTTCCGAAACCAAGAGTCTGATCCGTTCTTTGCCGGCCGATCGCCCGGTGCTGATCAATGCCTATGTCAGCCCCGATGTTCCCCGTGCACTGGTAGAAACCAGAGACAATCTAGTTTCCTGTCTCACCGAAATCGCCGCGACTGCGGGCAACCGGGTCCGTCTGGAAATTCATAATGTCGAACCGTTCAGCGACGAGGCCCGCGACGCTCGCGACAAGTATGGCATTGCTCCGCGCGAAGTCACCGCGGCCGAGAGCGCCCGAAGCAGCAGTGTGCAAGTCTACCTCGGCGTCGCATTCGCCTGCGGCGCACGCCAGGAAGTGATACCATTCTTCGAACGAGGGTACCCGGTTGAGTATGAACTGACACGAAGTATTCGCGTCGTTGCCAATTCCCAGCGCAAGAAGGTCGGCGTGCTCGCCACCGCCATAAATATCTTCGGCGGGTTCGACTTCGAAACCATGAACAACTCACCAGCCTGGTCTATTGTCGCCGAACTGCGCAAGCAGTACGATGTCGTCCGGGTCTCGGCCGATTCCCCCATCAAGGACTCGCTCGATGCCCTCCTTGCGGTTATGCCCTCGACGCTCGACCAGAATGCCATCGATAATCTCAAAGCGTATGTCCTCAGTGGTCACCCGACCATGATCATCGATGACCCGCTTCCGTTGGTGAATATCAACATGTCGCCGATTCTCCCGGCCGGCGGCGTCTCCAATCCGTTCCAGCAGAACAAACCCCAGCCCAGGCCAAAGGGAGACATTAGAGCACTTTTCACTGATCTGGGTGTGACCTGGAACACGACACAAATAGTGTGGGACGCATTCAATCCGCATCGCGAACTGCTTCCCACTCCTCCTGAAATCGTGTTCGTCGCCCGCTCCAACAATGAAACCGACGCGTTCAATCAGAACGATCCTATTTCGGCCGGTTTGCAGGAGGTTGTTCTCCTGTATCCCGGCTATGTCTACAAGGCCGTCGACAGCAAACTCAACATGCAGCCGCTGCTGCGCACCGGCCATGTTAGCGGCCTCCTTCCGTTCCAACAGCTCATCCAACAGAGCTTCTTCGGCCTGACGATAAATCGCAACCCTAAACGCGTTCAGTCTGAAGAGTCGTATATCCTCGCCGCTCACATTACCGGACCGGCTCCCACTGGTATCGATGGCGGCCCGGCAGGCAGGATCAACGTAGTAATTGTCCCTGATGTCGACTTCATCTCAGAGCAGTTTTTCCAGATTCGCGCCCAGGGTTTTGAGAATCTCAATTTCGACAACGTCTCTTTCTGCCTCAACGCGATCGACATGCTCGCCGGCGACAGCACGTTCATCGACCTTCGGAACAAACGCGTCAAGTACCGGACTCTGGAGTCTGTAGAACACCAGACGAGCGAGTATATCCAGCGCCGAATGGAAGAGGAGAAACTGGCCGACGCCAACGCCCAGAAGGCGCTGGACGAAGCTCAGAAGCGGCTTGATCAGAAAGTCGCCGATGTTCGTAATCGCAGCGACCTCGACGCCCAGGCGAAACAGATTATGGCACAGAATATTCAGGAGGTGGAAAGCAGGCGCTTCGAAGTCGCCAAAGCCAATGTTGAATCCGCCAAGCAGGCAGCTATCCAGCGAAGCAAGGAAAACATGGAATCCTCCGTACGAACCATCCAGTCACGTATTCGGACGCTGGCTGTTCTCCTTCCACCGCTCCCGGTATTTGGTGCCGGAGTACTGATGTTCCTGCGTCGGCGCAAACGAGAACTCGAAGGCGCCCGCTTTGCCCGAAGGCTGAGGAGTTAGCGCTATGACAGAATCTAAGAAGACAATTGCGTATATAACTGTTGCCGTTGTGCTGGCCGCAATAGCCTGGTTGACCACGCCCGGCCAGTTGCGTACCGGCCGTTCCGATGACCAGGGAAGTCCGTTCTTTCCGAACTTTACGGATCCCAACGCTGCAACGTCGATCGAGATAATATCCTTCGATCCTGCTTCCGGCACCGCCACGCCATTTAAGGTTGAATTCAAGAATGACCGGTGGATCATCCCGTCGCACCACGACTATCCTGCCGATGCCAAAGACCGACTTGCCAAGACGGCGGCCGGCGTTATCGATATCAAACGCGATGAGTTCCGCTCCGATAACAAGGCGGATTACCAGCAGCTCGGCGTCATCGATCCGCTCGACGACAAAGTGTCCGGTCTGGCTGGCCGGGGTACCCATGTTACCCTCCGTGGCGCAGGGGAGAGCGTGCTGGCTGACTTCATTGTCGGAAATCCGGTTGCCGGAAAGTCGGGCTATCGTTTTGTCCGCGTTCCCTCGGAACAGCGCGTCTTTGCCGCCCGGATCGATGTAGACCTGTCCGCCAATTTCGAAGATTGGATCAATCGCGATCTCTTCGAAATAGATCGTTCCGACATCACCCGAATCGTGATCAATGACTACTCCATCAACGAGCGGACAGGCGGCATGGAGCCTCATGATAACTTTTCTCTCGACAACAAAGACGGGAAATGGAAACTCGCCAGAGCCGGCGCGAGTCAGTCTCCGGACTCGGCAAAAGTCATGCAATTGCTGACCGCCCTCGATGATCTCAAGATCGTTGGCGTTCGCCCAAAGCCGGACGCCCTTGTCCAGGCACTACAGGGTCGAGCCCAGACCCAGATTTCGCAGACGGAGTTGTTGTCGCTTCAATCCAAAGGATTCTATATCAGCCGCGCCGGTCAGTTACTATCCAACGATGGAGAACTCGCGGTGTTTCTCAAAGACGGAGTCGAATTCCTGCTGAGATTCGGCGAAGTACTGTACGGTTCCGGCTCAGCCGTGACAGCGGGTACGGAGGACTCAACCGCCTCTGCCCAACGCTCCGGATCGACCAACCGGTATCTCTTCGTGACCGCGCAATTCGAACCGGCCCTCGCCAGGGAACCGAAAAGGCCATCCAACGATGACTGGCGCACCAAGCCGGACAGTCTCATGTCGGCAACCGACAAGCAGAACAAGAGCCTTGGCATGGCTCACGATGCCTGGCAGCGCTCTGCCGCCAACGGCCGGCAACTTGCGACCGACCTCAACGCTCGCTTCTCCAATTGGTACTATGTCATTCCGGAGGAGAGTTACGAAAAGGTGAAAGTGAAGCGTACCGACTTGATGGCCAAAGCGACATCGCCCGCCAAGTAGCGCCTAGTGTCTTGCCTGGGCTGACTATTTTTCGAGGTTGGTGCCGGTCAATTGACGGATAAGCAACGATATCTCCGGCCGCCCCGGAGCGAGTTCCTGCGCTCTCTCCAGCATGGCAAGCGCACGCGGTGTATTGCCGGCGAAAGCGAATACGCGGGCACGATTGAACAGGTACTCCACTCCGTTGGGAGAAACCTCAAGAGCCCGATCCAGCTGGGCGCCGGCCCCGGCATAGTCACCTGTTTGGAGAAGTAACAGCCCGTAGTTCGCATGGCAGACGGCACTGTCAGGCGCCATCTCGCCGGCTTTGGCCATGAATTCTCCTGCTTCCTTTGTTCTCCCGGCTACCGCCAAAGCGATTCCCTGATTCAACGCCGCGATCGCGTTACCTGGGTCGAGCGAGCAGAGCCGCTGATATTCTCTCGCCGCCGACTCACCATCGCCGGCGTCAAGGTACTTTCCCCCGGCCCTGTCAGCGCTACGGACCTCGGCCATTCTCCAGATATCCGCGCCAATCAGGACCAGCACCAAAACACCGGCAACCGCAAGGGTCTTTCGGATCGGCCGCGAAAGCTCGACATCGCGCAGTTCCAGCCAGAGAAACCACATTGGAATCAGGATGTAGGGAAGAAGCTTGAGAACATGCAGGAGGTCACTGGCCATCAACGATGGATCATCGAAGTCAGGGAGAAGCTGAGAGAACGCCAGACTCAGGGCAGCCAGTGCCGTTCCCGCCCGATGCTGCTTTGCCAGAAGCGGAAACAGCAACAAGGGGGCGATCATATAGTAGGAGAACCAGGTAGTCCGCATCATGAGCCCTACCACCGACAAGAGCACCATCATCCGACGCGGCAGTCGCTCCATTGCGGTGGAACTGTCCGATGCCAGCATAATCACACCGATGACGGACAATACAAACAGGGAACCTATTAACGGGACGACAGTGTCGGTGATGCCGAGCGCCATCAGAAAACGACTGAGGCTGACGCTATTGAGCAGGAAACTGCTGGTCTGAAATTGATGGTAAATCTTGGTGAAGAAGTCGTCCCAGGACCTTCCGCCCAGCATTGAAATCAAAAAGAAAGCCACGGTACCAAGCACAACTCCCGCCATCGCTTTGAGGCACCATCGCCGAATGGCCACGTACTCAACACCCCTGGCCTTCACCACCAATCCGACAATCGGCATCGCCAGTATGAACGGGAAGAGTTTGATCAGGCCGGCCCACGCGATACTTATTCCAGTCTCAAGTCCCTTTTGACGCCTGGCATAATACGCCGCCAGTGCTATTGGTATCCACATTCCCGCGAAGATCAATCCCTGAAGGGCATATCCCACAAAATCCCATGAGGAGAATATCAGGGCCGCCGCGGCCAGTTTCGACTCCAGCGCAAGCCCAAGGGAAGAGCCGACAAACCAGACGAGCAGAAAGACACTCACTAGTTGAAGAATGAGGTTGAAGACGCCTGTAGCTTCGCCAAACGGGATGTAGAGAGTCGGGTCGAGATGCCGGATCAACCCATACCAAGGGGAACCGTTGTATCCGTAGTCGGTCGTCATCTTCTGGCTCCAGCCAAATGAGCGATCGGCAATCTGAACGTCGGTCCGGAACGATTCAATCTGATCGGCCGGCAGGTAACTGGACAATATGCGCTGGGACTCACGGCGAACCGCGCCTGATTTAATCGCCCCGTCGCGCAAGACGCCAGTAGGGGACAGCGGGTCAAATTGGACTCCGGCTTCTCGCAAAAGGTCCAGATAGTAAGCCCGTTGATCCTGATCGTCGCCTCGCAGCATCAGCTCCTGCCGGTCAAGATCCCTGATTTCTACCTGCGGTAGCTCCAGCGCCGCGTTGATCAGGACATAGCACTTGGAATAGGGAAAGTCGTATTTGGCGCCCAGATAATAGTGGCCGACATTGATGTTAATCAGGTTGTGGGCCGAGAGCGTGAGAAATAGTGCAAAGCCAAGTGAGGCAGTCAGCAGAACCAGCCAGGCGATGCGCGCAATTCTGGAGCTGAGCCGAAGGAACAGCAAGACGGCCGCAGCCGCCATGAATAGGCCGCAGACGATATTTCCCATTAATCCGATTCCATCGCGATTTTCATCACACTAACTGTTCCAGGTCATAAGCTCGTTGCTGAGTTGCCCATTATACTATCGACCGGGCGCGGTATCAAGGTTGGAGAGCAGGGAGCCCGTTGGAAATACTGATAGACCACTATAAGAAAGCGCGCTCAGATGAGCGCGCTTTCTCGAATCCTTGTCCTGGACCGGTCTATTGATCAGTCTTATTGTGGCACTGATCGCAACCTTCGCCACCACCATTGCCGAACGATGGATCCCAGGTGAGGGAGAACGACTGGTCGCTGCCGTGCGCCTTATGGCACGTCAAACAGAAAACGCCGTTGTCGGCTGAAACTGTTCTCGACGACGCGAAATCGGTGGCGCCGCGGTTCAAATAACGGAGACGGGGAGTATGAAGGAATCCGCCGCCTGTTCCGCCCACCCAATGTGCGGATACGGTCGAACCCTTGACGTCACCCTGCGAAATCTGGTTGGTTCCATTTGAACCATATTCAGAGTCGTAGGCCGGGTGCTTTTCATGTATCCCGTCGTCGTCCACATCCACGTACATCTGCCCGGACATAACGTGATGGCAGTCTTTGCACATGTTGGACAGCTCACGATATTCATTCGAGAGCGGGGCAGGGAAACCGATATTGTCGGTCTCATACCGCGCCATTCCGGTCGCGCCCGGACGAATGTAGTACCCAAACGGCCGTTCATTGCCAGCATCGCTGGCCCACTGCAGATTGCGCGGTCTCTGGTTGCCATGAGGGTTATGACAATCAACGCAATTGACGGCTGCCGTCTTGAAATCGCCACCCATGTGGCATCTCAGACACAATTCCCAGCTTCCGGACTCAGGCGTGACTCCAAGTGCCAGCTTGTGCCCATCGGGGTTGTCAACGCCAACTGCCGCAAAGTATCCTGCCGAGCGACTGGCCAGACCGTTGACATCTGTGCCCACCACATCCGGGATCCCCGGCTGATTGTCGTGGCAGGTCAAACACAGAGTAACCGCATCGGCCGCCTTCAGTAATTTTGCTGTGGGGGTAAACGTGCGGGGGAAAGGCCCGAACGGATCCGGAACCCCTGGGTCCCCGGCATGTGCTTCACTTGCATGCATGACGTGGCACTGGGTGCAATAAAGATTGGCGCCGCTGTGGTAGGTTGCGATATCGAAAGCGTTCGATGTTCTACCCTGGCTTCTCATATCCATGGCGTTGACACCGCCTCCAGGGTGGATGAGCCCGGCCTGTGACTTCAAGTCCGAGCTTGAGCCGGCAAATGCTACCCCGGTGAGAATTCCCAGTAGAATGATGATGAGGATCGTCTTTGTTCCCATGTCTCTCCCAACATGTCCCGGTTGGAAAATGAGAGTAAGGAGGCAGAGTTGCCTCCTTACTCGGTATCGAAATCAGGTCAGAAGAGTCTTAGAAAACCCATCCCTGAATATGGCACTGCTTGCACAAATCCTGATAAACGCCGTCGCCGCTTTCGGTGACCGCGACATTACCAGTAGCGTAGATCAAGCCAAACGGGTTTTCGTTTCCGTGAGACTTGTGGCAAGACATACAGCTCGGGGTCAGATCGGCCGGCAGAGTGGCACCAAACGTTGTGCGCAGGGTGGTTCCCTGGGTTCCCCAGTTACCGAGCGAGCTGAGCACTTTCACGCGATACGACTTGGCAGCAAAGCCGCGGTCGATCGGGGTGGTGCCGCTGGCAGCGCGGAACATGGCAGAATGGCCACCGCCGAGGGCGCCGACGTTGACGTCGGAAGCAGGGTGACGAATGAAGCTACCGGCAGCAAGGGTGCCACCAACCTGCGTGCCACCAATGGCACCGTGGAAGTCATCATGGCACTTCTTGCACATATCGGCATACTTGGAACCAGTACCGCCCGGTTCGCAATATTCGACGTTGCCGACGTCATAGTGATTGGTCCCGCCAGCGAACTGGTGGGCAGCACTCTTTTCCCATACGTCCTTCGTGAGATCGGGCGTAGTAGCGTTCACACCGTAGGTGACGGTGGTGCTCAGGTTACGATATCCACCACGAACACCATGCGGGTTGTGGCAGTTCGTGCATTCCAGACCTTCAGAGGCATCCGGAACGAAGGTCGCAGCACCCTTACCCGGATAGGTGGCGCCAGTGTAGCCAAGCGTGTGACCGGAATTCTGCGGATACGTTCCGCCGATTTTGTTCAACGCGCCGGCGTTACGAACGATGGAACCGGTGTTGTCATCAAGGACGTCCGGTACAGAGGCTTCACCATCGTGGCAGGACAAACAGAGTTCATTCACCTTGTTGCGCAGCAAGAAGGCGTTCGGGCCGTTGCCAAGCGGAGCCTGGTACGGATTGCCACCGTAATCGTGCGACTGACTGTAGTGCATGACGTGGCATTCGTTGCAAACGAGTTCTCCCTGAGTGTGATAATCGCCGGCGATCAGGCTGGCTGACATCAGAGCTACGAGAGCGAGTGACAGAAATAATAGCTTTTTCATACGTGTTACCTTAGTTTTGTTACCTCTAAGATGTTGATTGAATTACAATTGCTAGCTTTTTCCGAAGAATCACAGATCGCTTCCCAACGACCTCCTTCCTGTGACTCGAAAGAGTCTTCAATCGATAAGTTATTGTACCTGAATGTTATTGCCTGATTTAGGAGGGAAGAAGGGAGCCCGGAAGCCACCACAACAGATAGCGGAGTACACTTGACTCCGTTTTCTACTTTGTGATTTGCTTCACAATCGCGCATTTAAAACTCGCCTTCTTTTTGGCCCAGGAACACCATAATCCAATTCAAAGAAGAACTAGGATGTCCACTAACTTGTGAAAAAGATAGCAATTGGGAAAAAAATGTCAAGGGCTTTTTTGCAAGAAAGAAACACTTTTTATCTTTATGTAAGTGTATGGATTTAAAGAAGATAACGATTTACGCGACTAGCGAAGTACGAATTTCTGGACCCGGCCACCCACTCGTTCGACGACGAAAAAGGTCCACATTCCCCCATAGGCCAAACCCGATGGATACTGGAAGGCACCAAGCCCGGCACCGTATCCGCCTATCATGGAGACAAGTTGTCCATTCTGATCCAGGAGCTTTATTACCTGTCTTAATGCATCAGCCACTAGAAAGTAGTGCTGCCCAGCACTATCCGTGACCGGAACAATCGAAACAGGAAGAGAGAAGTCCGTCCGCTCAATCTCACGTCCACCAAATCCGGATAGATAATGTCCCAGAGTGTCATAGATCCGAATCACCGGCTTTCCCTGCATGTCACCGAGAATGATCATGCTGTCCATGACCGCCATCGAGACTGGAAGATCCGGAGCGTCCGGCGTCCCTTTGGATATTATTTTGCGCTTGAACTCAAAATTTTCATCAAGGATTAAAATTGCCTGAATATCGCCGGAGACGCTCAGATAGATATTGTCCTGTTTGTCCAGCGCGATTAACTCCGGATGAATCTTAAGCGTGCTGTCCTTGAGCAAGCGACTCGGATAGATCCGTTCCAACGAGCTTCCGCGAAAATCAAGGACGTCGATATAGTCCGCCAGATTGTCGAGCACGAGGATTTCGCCACGACGATTCACGACGGCCGCTCTGGGCTCACCAAGCACCAGGCCATGCCCTGATTTGTCTTTGATATAATGTGGGAATGAGAACTTGGCCGACAGGCTCGTATCATACACCACTATGCGCTGGTTTCCCGGCGATGCTACAAACAGCTCATTGGCGGCTGCGTCATAGAACGCAAATCCCGGCCCGACCAGCGGCCCATCGGCGCCGTTATCATAGGTAACAGCACTGAACGTCGCCACCCCGGTCAAACCCTGAGCCTGATTGTCGGAAGTCAGGATGAGCGAGGCTGCCACCAGAGAAAGAGAAGCGAGAAACCGCAGAGGCTTCATCGAAATCCTACTTCTTGAATTGCTTGTCAAGATTCTCCACCAGCCTCTGTACCATTTGTCGGGCCAGTTCATCCGCCGACCGTGTCACACCTACGCCAAACAACAGCTCCTTGCGATCGCCAGTGTCGTTTGAGACCCCAGTCCAGACTGTTTGTTTGGTCTTGCAGTCAATCAGGCGGGCGTTGAACGAAACCTGAGGGATTTTCCCAAGGTAGGTGTTGTCCAGTTCCGTATAGTCGAGGACCGAGCCGGTGAGGATATAGTCCACCTTCAACTCCTGGGCCAACACCTCAATTTGCGCGCTATCCAGAAGAAGGGCGGACCGAATCCGGTTGCGGCGAAGCGCATTGTACGCGGAGCCATTTTCTATGACAGTGTACTGCGGCCTGCCGGCCATCATGGTCTGGAAATAGTCCGTCACTTTTGCGGCTACCATATCTTTGCCGGCGAAATTGTCAAATGGTACTATCCCGATGCGCGGGTGACTGACAAAATTGGCCGACTGCGCCGACCGGGTTAGATAATGAGAATTGCAACCGGCCGCCACCAAGGCAACCAGGAGCCAGATCCGGAGTCCACGATGCCCCAGAGCGGTTTCTCTCTTCATTTCAATACTCCCGCCAGCGACTGGACGGCCTTGCGGCAGACAATCGTCGTCATGTCGCCGACTGTATGTACTTCGCCGAAAGAGAAGATCGGGAATTTGGGACCCCCTTTACGCGTGATTTCATAGGTCCAGACCACTTTTCCTGACTGGCTGTCGATAAGGCGAACGATGATCGAGACGATCGGAAAGTCAGTCTGGCCGCTCCGGACCATGCCATAATCCCGTACCGCCCCAACCAGAATCCCTTCCACCTGAGCATCCTTCCCGAGCGCCATTGCGTCCGATCCGGTAATCTGGTCCGGAAGGTTGGAACGATCGTCTTTGATCACGTTTCGATACGACTTGACCATGTCACCCATAGCCGCGACTTCAACGCCCGTGCCTATCAGCATTTCGGTGAGAAAACTCGACGTCACCTTTTCCGAAGCGTTCTTGTCATTGCTGAGGTTGGAAAATGGGAGGACTCCGATCCGTTTGTAGAACCCGAAATCGGCTTCTTCATTTGCGTAGGAGCGGTAGCCGCCGCAGCCCGCGATCGAGAAAACCAAGATCGCCAGTAAGAGAAGTTTTGTCGTAGAAGACATAGTATCGATCCTGTTGTTAGAATTGCCCATTGTATACCGCCTGGAATGTGCCCGTTTTGGCCCGACTGCCGGATCCACCGGTGCGGATATATCCGAACGTCAGATTGGAACGGGAGGTAAGACGTATCTGCAACTGCCCATTGGCGGAATATGGGTGCAGCGTTGTTTTGTCTGGGATAGGTGAGCCGTTGTCAAGCGGATACTCCTGCAGCTGACGATTCACGCTCAGGTACAGTGAAAACGCCTGTCGGAACGAGTAGCCTATGTTGCCGTTCAGCGAACCGTTGGACAGCGACTGGTCCGTGTGCACCACGGTATTGATGTACGTGACATTCATATTGATGTTGGAACCGGGGTTGTATGTCACGCCCGCATTCATGTCCCGGGAAAAACTCCTGAAGAATTCCAGATTGCGTCCCTGGTAAATGTACGTGACGCCCATCCGCCCTTCCAGCCGTCGTGATGCACTGATGACCAGATTCAGAGACCGTGTAACAAGATATTTCTGCCCGGTGGCCGATGGATCATTATTGTTGGATACCGAAATGTCGAACAGCATGCGCGTGTGGGGATACGGGACCGTTGAAAACGACGCATAGTAACTGTCCATATAGAAGTGGCCCGGTGTCGCCAGTGAGTCGCCGCGGCTGACCTTCTGGAAATAGGTCCGTGACCAGTTGAATCGCGAATCAACGCCACTGTGGAGATACCGGCTGAGCGTTCCGGACAGCACCAGGTATTCGGAAATCTTGTGGCCGTCCGGCTGAGTGGCAATCTGATAGGTCTTGGTGACGTCAAAGGTGAGGTACTTCAACGGGGCATAGGACAATTGCCCTGAAAAGTTCTCGTCTCTTGTCTTGACCGCCAGGCTCGCCTGGCGGTTGGACACGAACCGGCCGGAATAACTGGCTGATCCCATGAAACCGCGATACTGGCGAGTACTGTAGAAACCGGTGACGGTATGCGAACTCGACATCAATCCTCTCGTCACCACGGTCGCCTTACTTTCGGTTCGTACATCAAGGTACGAATACCCTGCGGTGAAGTAACCCGGTGAGCCAAGGTCCTTGCTGACGGAGGCAGAGCCGTTGTACGTGCGAAAAGTCGTTGTCGATGCGGGGGACTTGATGCGATCGGTGGCCCGTGCCTGTGTGGCACTGGCCCGGAAAGCGGCCGAACCGACGATATAGTTGGATTCCAGAAAATAGGTTCGAGTGGCGCCGTCCAGTTCTTTCACCGGCAACCGGTCAAAGTTGGAGGTGACCCCATAGGTCGCGTTGAAATTGGGCCATTTCGGATAGGCGATATTGAGCGAATTGCGCCATTCGCGATAATATACCCGCACTTTGCGAACGACATTTCCCGGCAACACTTGCGAGAATTCCGTGCTGTAGGGAGAATAGCTTGCACTGTATGCGTAGCCGTCGCTCTTAATATCGAGATAGTAGATTGCGCGAACCGTCCACTGGCCGGCGTCGTTCTGTTGACGCGCGAATATGTTGGTGGCAAGGCGAAAGCTGTTCTTCGTAAAGAGCAAGCCGTCGTAATTCACCAGGAGGTCAGACTGTCCGTAATCTGTGGCTGAATTTTCCGCAGCAATGGAATCACTGGCCGGGCGATCGAGTGTCCGGTGCTGGTAGACACCGTTGACCGTACCATAGACTCTCCCGCTGGCGTCCGCTTGTGAAGCAGCTACCAGACCGAGGGCACAGGCAACGATCAACCACATCACCTTCATTGCAGCGGAGTCTCCATTTCGTTGCCAAGTGCGGGATTGTGAACATTGTGGCTGGTCCCTGAACTATAATCACGCCCGTGGCAATCGTAACAATGTACGGCTGATGCGGATGTATGCCCTGGGACAAAATTGGACAACGGGGGCATCGACATCCCCTCGACCGTTCCACCAAGAAGGCCATCGGACGTCTTGTGGCAGCCAAAGCAGAAGCGACGTACCTGCGCCGCGTTCGTTTTGATCGAATCCAGTCCCCACCATCCGGGTCGTTGATCACTCAGGAGATATGCATTGGGGCCAAGTCGGTTGTACCCCTGAGACCCGTGAGGGTTGTGACAATCGTAGCAGGGAAGACGCGAATTGCCGGGAATATACCCGCTGGCCGATCTCACTCCATGCCCGCTGCGCTGGTTCGGGTTCATCCCTCGGTCATAGTACTCAGATATGTGCTTTGAGCTGTCGGACATACCGACTGGACCGTACGGTGAGTGGCAGGAGAGACACAATTTGTAGTTGTCCGCAACCAACCCGTTTTGGGAACCGGCTATGCCCAGGTACGTGGTATCCAGCATATCATGCTGTGACGGTCCGCCATGAACACTGTGGCAGTTGTCGCACGAGCCATTTCCGAAAGCATCCTTGATCGGCATGTTTGGGCTGGAGTTGTGCGGCGAATGATTGAGATCCTGCCACACCTGCTGTCCCGGCCACCTTACCAAATTGGCCAACCCCGCTACGCGGGTACCGGCATTATTGTATTCAAAGTAACCTGGGTCGCTGGAGCCATTTGGCATTCGATCGGACTCTTGAGCAGGGTATCCGGATGAGGCCCCCGTCGGTTGATCAGCGTGACAACCTCCCTGCGATGCCGTCATACACAGATCATTGGAGTTTTCGCGAAACAGACCATAGGGGTAGGGACCTGAGGGTTCATGCGAATGATGGCATTGAGCGCAACTCCCCGTTGGATACTGGTTGGAGTAATTAACGCCGCTCGCTGGGGATCCATGTGGCGACGTCCGAAATCGGCCGCCATCCGCCTGAAGGACCGATGCCATCAACGCCACCGCGATTGCCGTAACAACCAGCCACGGCTTGATTTCTCTTAAGAATCGATATCCCATAATCCGCTTTCGGTCACGTTACTTGTTGTGGCACTGCTGGCACCCGGCCAGCGAGTTTTCGACACTCTCCAAATACGGCCAGACCAATGCCTTCCGATTACCGGACCCGTGTGATTTGTGACAACTCATGCATGAAACCTGGTTGCTCGACGCTACCTTTTGCGAAGCCGCAAAATCGTGAGCGTTTGGCGCCTGGAACGGTACGCGAGGTGTCGGCGGAACCGCCCCACCCGGTGCAAATCCTTCACCCAGGCTGTCGGTCCAATGCTCGGCGTCGACGTGAGTCGACATCAGGAACGCGTCCAGCGATACATCGCTCGGATGTGAATTAAAATGCGCCGGAATAGAAGCCAGGTTGTTTTGCGCTAACTGAGTATGACAGGAACTGCACCAGGCTGATATGCCCGAGACGTATCCAATGTTCTCTCTGGCGTAGGCAACGGCCGAACCGGCCGAAGTCGGCGGGACATCAGGCGGGTGTTGCTGAAATACATTCGTGCCCACTTTAACGATCAGCTCCGCTCCGGTATTCGCAGGGTCAACCAGGAGATTCCGATAGTTGCCGTTTCCATGAGCGGCATGGCAACTGACACAGTTCAATTCCACGGTGCTTCCTCCGGTGGCAAGCGGAGTCGGCAGAAGCAGGCCGAGGGCATGACCGTTGGCATTGTCTATTCCCATAAGTGAAAAGTAGCCGGCGCCGCTTTCCTGAGTCGGGCTGCTGCCATACATGGTCACCGGAGCGACAACATCCGGCGCGGCGCTGTTCGTGCCGTCATGGCAGGAAAGGCAAAGCTCGTTGACCGAATTCTTGCGCAGGAGAAAGTTGTATCCGTTGGTGTTAATCTGTGACTGCTGGTCGCTACCGTGTTGAAGATGGCAGTCATCACAGTTGAGCGATCCCGCGATATGCCAGCTTCCGGCGGTTGCCAGAAGGGGAGTCAGCACCAGAGCTGCCACTAAAATCGACTTCTTGTGCACTGTGTCCTTTATGCCTATTCCGTCTTCAGGTAAATCAGTATGCCCCGCTCATCACCGATCAGGAGGCGGTTGTCGGTCAACGCTATCATCGTATTTGGTCGAAAGATCGGTGGAGTAAACGCTGATTGAGCGATCTCGTTTCCAGTACGGTCAAATACCCGCCACTGAGTTCCGGCAACGTCTGCGACCCAGACCCGGTCATCTCGTGAAATGGCTATCGCTCCGGCCGTCCAGCTGCGCGCCCGCTCCGGTGCGTTCCATGAACCCTGAAACAGAAATCGCCCGTCGCGACTGAACGTCTGCACTGGATAGCTTCCTGCATCCGCTACCACAATATTGCCGGCGAGATCGATCGCCATCGCTGCGGGGGACCAGAGCTCCCCTTTGCGATCCCCGCGCGAAATTAGCGTTTTGTCAAAATCCCAGTTGGCTTTCATCCGATAGACTGCCGCGAGTGAATGATCCAGGATCAGATAGGTGCCACTGCCGGATTGAATCATCTGGTCAATGCTCGCTTTGGATGGGAGCTTCTCAGTCAGGTCGGCAACCGTATCGAGGCGGGCCGGATCCTTTCGGCTGGCGCCAAAGATCACCAGCGAATTCTTCTGTGAGAAGAGAATTCGCTCTTCGCCAACGAAGCAGACTGCTTCCGGTTGACGAATCTGCAATCCCTCGCCTACGATCCACAGTACGTCCCCCTCCGTATCGGTGATAAAAATCAGATTGGCATGCTGATCGGTTATAGCGATGCTCCCCCCTGAAGGAGATATCGCCAGCTGGGCAATCCGTCCGAGCTTATGTCCTGAATTCAGTGTTTCTATGGTCTTGTCCACGGTCTGGGCCCCGACAAGGCAGGGGAGAGCCAGCGCAGACACGACTAGCCACTGAAACCCGGTCACTTTCATAAACCTACAGCGTTCCTCAATGACTCTGGTTGACGTCGTGACACGTCACGCAGAGCTTCCGGTTCTTGTCCGCGATCAAGAGTGACTCAAAGTCCGACGAGTGAGGCGAGTGACAACTCACGCAACTGATCGGCTGCTTGGTCCGCGGATCGATCGTTTCCTTTTTCATCGGATGGTAGTGCGTCTTGGGTGCCTCAGAGTGACATCCCAGACACAGTTCCATGATATCCGGTGTCTCAAGCAGGTACTTGTAATCCGACGAGTGCGGTTGGTGGCAATTGCCGCAGTCTTCAAACGCAACTTTGTGCTTGTTGGCCCCGGTAAATTCCTTGCTGTTGTGACAGGTGATGCACGTCGCCGGGCCATCCTTCTTGAGCAGATTCTTGGTATAGCCGACATGTGGCGAGTGACACTTGACACACCCGTTGTCTTCCGCCACCGGAGGATGAACCACAGCTTTGTTCATGGCGTGGTCGAATTTCTTGTGGCACGATTCGCACAATTTCCGGCCGTCACCTATCAGTTCATGTTTCGCCGTCGCCTGGTGACACTGCGCGCAGTTGCGGGAAACGAACGGCTGGTGCGTCTTGGGCAGGAGTAGCCCTTTGGTACCCTTCTGACCGACATGCGCCGCGTGGCAATTCTGGCAATTGACATTCGTCATGTCAAAGCCGTGGTGCGCAGTTGTCAGCGCCGGGCTCTTGATATCGTGACACCGTGCGCACAATTCAGTCTTCTGGGCAACCAGTAACGACTTGTTGTCTCCACCATGAGGAACGTGACAGGAGAGGCACTTGCCCGATTTGGCCGGGGCGTGAACATCCCCTTTACCCATCTGATCCTTCAACGTCGTATGACAGCTCAGACAGAGCACTTCCGGAGCCTTGGTCAGCAATTTCTCATTATTTGACGCGTGCGGGGCATGACAGTCAAGACACTTGCCGCTCACGAACGGCTTGTGCGCGACCGGTGCATGCTGCAGATCCTTCAAGTCCGAATGGCAATTCAGGCAGAGATTGTTGCCGTCGGTGCGCATAAGCTTCTTGAAATCCGATGCATGTGGACTGTGACAGTCCGTGCATTGACCTGCCTCAAACGGCGCGTGATGCACCTTCTTCGCAGTCTCACTGGCAACAAGATCATGACAGGCGGCACACACTTCATTCAGGTTTCCCGCCAACTGCACTTTGCCGTCGGTGCCGACTGTGTGGCAACTTTCGCACGACTTCTCGGCGAACGGCGGATGGTCCGTCGTCCGAAGTAGTTTCTCCCGCGTCGACGAATGCGGGTTGTGGCAATCCACGCAATTAGCGGCAGCGAGATCGTAATTGCCATGTTTGGCCGCTAATGCCGTATCGAGTGTGTGGCAGGTGCCGCACAGTTTTGCCGAAGTATCTTTAAGGAAACCGGGAATGTCCGAACCATGGTTGGCGTGACAAACGTCGCAATTCCCTTTGGCAACCGGCGAATGAATTTTACCGCTGCGGAATTTGTCTTCCAATGACTCGTGACAGGTATAGCAGAGATCACTGCGTTTCTCGCCAATTTGCGGACTGCGAAGGATCGTTACCCCGCCAACCGTGACCGGTTTGGCCCGTCCCGACAGCAGCGCCTTCTGATCGGCCCCGTGCGGATCATGGCATCCAATGCAATCCCCCTGCATAACCGGGGTATGCACGGCACTGCCCGACGCACCGATGTCCTTCACGTCGTGACAGGTGAGGCACAACTTATTGGCCGGAGTAACGAGAAGTTTCTTCTGGTCCGAATAGTGAGCCTTATGACACCCACTGCAGTCGTCCTTGGCCGGTGGATGAGGCGTAGCCATGTTCGTTCGCTTCTCAATGTCGGTATGGCACGCGAGACAGAGCTTCGCCCCTTCGGCTCGGGTAAGATGCGGAGTCTTGCTGAAATGCGGTGAGTGGCATCCGGAGCAATCAGCATCGAGGTAAGGCTGGTGACTCGACGACGCGGTCACTGCCGCCGCGTCCGGCTTGTGGCACGTTGCGCACAGGGCCTTGGGCTCGGCCTTCAGCATGTGCAGGAATTTCCCCTGGTGCGGATCGTGACAGCTGGTGCAGTCTTCGGCACCGGCGTGCACGGTCGTCGCGGAATCCCGCTGATTCTTGAACGCGACATGACAGTCCAGACACAACGCGCTGCCGGTCTTCTTCAATAAGTGCTCGGTGTTGGAACCGTGTACCTCATGGCAGGCGCTGCAGTCATTGAGCGCAACCGGTGCATGAATCGGCCTGGTGGTATCGGCGGCAATGTCGGTATGACAATCGCGACAGATCTTTCCCTGGTCCTGCTTAAGCAACTTGCCGATTGCCGAGGAATGCGGCGCATGGCAATTGTCGCAATTCTCCGCTTCTACGGCCGGATGTGGATACTTCAGCGTGGGGCCTGCGCTCTGGTCGGCATGGCATGCACCGCAGGTGTTCCCCGCCGTTACGCCTTCGGCAAAGGCGACTTTGCCGGTTGCATCAGGCAATCCATGACAGGCATCGCAACTCCCCTGTGAAAATGGCGCATGCGTATTAGGGGAGAGCAACCCGGCCGATTCGGTCGAGTGACCCGTATGGCACTCTTCACATTTCAGCCCGTTGGTGAACTTCCCTTCATGGGCCGCCAGCGTCTTCTTGTCGTCTGGCTTGTGACACGTTGCGCACAACGTGGCGGCATCGGATTGAAGCAAACTGGTATTTGGACTATTGTGTGGGTTATGGCAGGTGAGACACTCGAGCTTCTCATACGGCGGGTGACCATGCTTGGACTTGCCGGCCGCCGGTATCTGATCCTTATGGCAGTTCAAGCAGCCGCTTGGATCATCGGCCCCTTCGGCTCCTTCGGCTCCTTTGACAATCAGCCCCTTCTTATCCGAAGCATGGGGATTGTGACAGTCCCAGCATAAACCCTTTTCAACCGGGAAGTGAATCTTTCCCGTAGCAAATTTTTCTTTGAGGTCCTTGTGGCAGCTGAAACAGAGCTGATTCGTGTTGTCAACCAGCACCAGCTGATTGGCGAATCCATGCCGCTTATGACATAATTCGCAGTTCTTCTGCTTGACCGGATCATGGATGATTTTCTTGGACTCGAACTCCGCCTGGGACTTCTTGTGGCAGTCATAACACGTTTTCGCCGCATGAGCCGGCACCGCCCACACCGCGAGGCAGAGACCCAGAATCAGAATGAACAGCGGTCGCATGACCATCGAGCTACGCATAATCCCTTGCTACTTTCTTTCCGGTGGGGTGATGTACTTGGGGTTGGCCACTTTGAAATTGCGAAGATTGAACGCAAAGAAGGCGCTCTTCGAAAAGTGCGGAGAACCGCCGTACAGGAATGCCCAGGTTTCCTGTGAGAGAGTGTCCTTGTGAGTAACCGTATCCGTGATCCACACCCTCACCAGCACCGCCGGATTAAAGAGGGTGTCCGACATCTTCACTTTTTCCCCCTTCATCGTGATCTTCAAATCAGCCACAAACCGCTCCACTTGCGCAAAAAT
This sequence comes from Candidatus Zixiibacteriota bacterium, assembly GCA_049290195.1. Lineage (GTDB taxonomy): Bacteria > Zixibacteria > MSB-5A5 > GN15 > FEB-12 > FEB-12. The sequence continues at coordinate 13,656 of JBATNE010000180.1, read as the reverse complement.
CGGTTCTTCCCCGATCTGAAAACGCTGATGGAACTTGACTGTGTCGGTCTGAAGGAAATCAGGGTAGAGCCGGTGATGCGTCTCAATGACGGCAAAATCATCCACGCCAAATACCGTGTCGGTATCAATAGTATCCAGTTGAAGTCTCACGTTGGGGGTCGGGCCCACTTTCATGCTGTCTGTCGGCTGCCCGTGGGCCGACAAAACGGCACCCGCTTTGGTCGAGTCAACCTTGTCTGCCAGCAAACTGCCGGCAACAAAGAAGAGTGCAACTGTACTTATGGGGAAAAGTCTTGATCGTGTCATCTCGAAGCCTCTGAAGTCCTTGTCGTTGTTCAAAGTACCAAAATTTGTGAAAAAGATAACAAAATCGGTCCCCTTGTCAAGCGATATTTAGACTAAACAGTCGCTGTTATAGACCTGATTGGTGAACGATACAGTAGGCCTGAGTTGTCTTGAAGAGCAGAGCAAATATCACGAAGATAAGACGTTAGGCTTACGAGGAGGGAGTTAGAAGTCCACGAAATAGAGTCAGTGAAAACACACCAAAATGTATGGATTTAATCCATTCTGTCAATTCAGTTCATGGCAACCCCGGCACAACTCGGTCGGTGTCAGTGACCCGGTTAACAGATACCGCGAGGTCGAACCGAGGGAGTGACAGGTGGCACACTCTATTTTTCGATCAAACAGCGGTATGCGCGGATCAAGTTGCAGCCTAATCCGGTTTGCGCCGATCCCGGAACCAGGTACCACGATAACGCCTACCGGATGTCCGTGCTGCTCGAACTTGGGTATAGCCAAATCGGAGATCGAGGCCGTGAGTGAGCTGGTCTGCCCGGATGCCAGATGACAGGTCATGCAGGCGTCCGACGCCGAGATCCCGGAGAGAATCTGATTGTCCGAGTGAAACAGTGATGCCGCCCGCCGGTGTCCTTCGGAAAGATACCGCATGTCCTGATTTCCGGCGTGGCAGCTGCCACAAAGCGCCTGACTTCCCTGATGCTGGAACCGAAGATGAAAAGTCTGACCCTTGATATTTATGACATCCGGCTTATGAAACGAATGACATTCGACACAGGGGCGGGTCGATGATTGATGAAAGGGGAGGCGAGTCTTGGAATTCAGACTGGCTTGATCGTGACATGTTCCGCACTGGGCCCCCGGATCAGGGATCCCGTCGTCTGATGTCAAATCGGCAACTGGAGCATGGCATCTGGTGCAATCGACCCCGCTGTGAATCTTCCTGAGATCTTCGCCGCTCTCGCCCGGCCTGATGAAAAACACCATCACGCCAACCAGAGCCGCGATTGCCGCCAGCTCAATTGCGGTTCTTTCCCGATAGTTCCGCATATGGTTTGTTTATCGGCCATAGTAGCGGAATTCCACAGGGGGGGCGGTCCGAATCCCTCTGAGATAGTGAATTTGCGACCTTCATATCCGGATACAAAAAAGGCGGGGCACGAGGCCCCGCCTTTTCTTCAAATTCGGACTGCTAGCTACTTGAGAAGCAGCATCTTGCGCGTCTCAGAGTAAGCTCCTGCGCGCAGGCGGTAGAAGTAGATACCGCTGGCTGCAATAGTCCCGTTCTCTTCATGACCGTCCCATGTGGTGGTATGAATGCCGGCATCTACCTGGCCATCGACCAGCGTCTTCACCTTCTGACCCGCAACGTTGAAGACTTCCAGCACAACCTGGGCAGAAGTCGGCAGGCTGTATTCGATGGTTGTCGTCGGGTTGAACGGATTCGGATAGTTCTGCGCCAGACTGAATGTCCGCGGGATCTCACCGGAACCCTGTGAATTGGAAGTAAGGGCGGCCAGGCGGACTCGCGAACCCTGACCCTGCCACTTCACGGTTGGGTAAACCGATTTGCCGTTCACTTCGATCCGGATATCGTCGTTAGTCGATGCGTACACCTTGGTAGCGGCATCCACATCGTCTCGTCCGTAGACCGGCGTGAACTTGAGCATACCGTTGCTGTAAATTCCTTCGCCGCAAAGTGTACCTTCGGTAGTGAAAGCTGCAATGCGCGACCCTGAAGTCAGCGCCTGTCCATCGAGCGTGATCGACTCACCAAAAAGCGACATCCAGGTTCTGCTCGGAGCAACCGCTTCCGCGATCGTTCCGGATGGATCGGCTGATGTCGACGGTGAACCGCCAAAGCCTGGATATGTAAGCGATCCCGGAGCTGTGACCTTCACCCAATAGCCGAAGTGCGTTCTCATACTGTCAAGTGTGCTGAAATCAGGCATATCCGGTTTATAGACGAGAGCACCGTTGTCGAAACTCCAGACACCCCAAATGGTCGATCCAAGCGATGCGAGCGCATTCGCCGGACTTTCCGGACGATTCGGCCAGTAGCTGACCAGATTCCAGCCACGATACATCGGTATGCTGCCCGATGTCACCGCCGCCCCGCACAAGTGCAGGGTCACCGTACAGGCCGGTTTGACCCTGATCCAGTAGCCGTGAGAGTAATCGACACTGTGAAGCGTCGAGAATCGTGACATATCCGGATCAAACGTCTGCGCACCCCGGTCGTACGACAGTATGACATCGATACACTGGAGCTGATTTCCGAACACCGTGTTGATGTCTCCGGAGAGCGGCACATTCCACGAAATCAGGTGCCAGCCTTCGCCCATCACCAGATCGTTACACAGTTCCGACACAAACGAGCAGACCTGAATGCGGTCACCGTTTGCGGTCCAGACCACAGCCGGCTCGGTGTAAGCAACATGGCCGTTAATCCGGAAAGTGATGGTGTCACCCGGATTGGCTCCTTCGACCGCCGGCGTAAACTGGTCATCCCGATAGATCGGCATGAATCCAAACGAACCGTCGGCCCGTACGACATCGAGCCCGCAGAGCACGTTACCTGGCGCATACGCCGCTATAACATCTCCCGGTGTCAGGACAATGCCATCCAGCTTCGGTTCCTGGCAGTAGATGTTGATCCACTGGTCTGTGGGCACGACAAAATTGGAGTCCTGCACGCACAGGGTGTCGATCATCATGCTCCTGAGCGTATCAGTGCCACAGAAGCCGATTACTTCAAGCGAGATCGCATAACAACCCGGGGCGCCGAAGGTGTGCGTTGGCGAGTAGTCGGTACTCGTCTGAGTATCCCCAAAATTCCAGTGATATTGGAAAGAACCGACCGGCGTTGTGCAATTGCCGAACGTCACCGTCAACGGCTTGCCGCCGTATTCCGGAGCGAAACAGGCGTGCAACGCCTCCATCAATTCGACATGCACCGTTGTCGTGCACGAAGAAGAATGACAGCCATTCGAGGCTTCAACTACAAATATGTATGTTCCGGTCGTATCGGCCTGGAAGCAGAGCTTGTCATTGTTCCAGGTCGCACCGGGTACCAAGACTTGAGTAGCGTTGGAAATCGCAAGGTCCACGCAGACTTCGCCCGGCTTGCAGATCGAACCGGAGAGAGGCTGTTCAGGGCAGGCAATCACCGGCGCCTGCGTGATCGTAATTGCTGCGTGTACATGGCAGGTGTCCGTCGAGCACTTCCCCTGCGCGATGACCGTCAGATCATATTCCCCCGTCTGCTCAGCAGTGAAGCAGAGCTTCTGCAATTCGGCATCCCAGTTTCCACCGATAACGACAACCGAATCGGCGTGACTGATGGCCATCGGAACGCAAACCGTCCCGGGCTGGCAGATGCTGAAATGCAGGAGGCTGTCGATGCATGTTATCGACGGTGGCGTCACGAATTCGACATTTACCAGAACACTGCACGAGGCCGTCCCGCATGCCCCATAGGCGGTAAGCGGAATGGTATACATCCCCGGCTCGTTTGCGGTAAAGCAGATGTTATCGTCTGTGAGGTGGGCTCCCTGTGCTACGACAGAGTCAGCCCATTCAGACCTGGCGATAAATGGAACGCAGACCGACTCGGTGCAAGTAACCGCCACCAGCGGTTCGGACGGGCACTGCAGGGTCGGCTTTTCACGACGATTCACGACCACGGCAAACGAGCAGGAATCTGCCCCGCATTCGGCGAGCGCCTTAATCTTGAATTCGTATGTCCCTGATGTGTCAGCCTCAAAACAGAACTGGCCGTTTTCCCATGTCCCCGATGACACCTCAACTGATCCTGCATCGGTGACCGTAATCGGAATGCAAACCCGTTCTGCACCGCAAATGTCCATGTGAACCGGTTCGGCGGGGCACGCGATATGCGGAACCGCTCCAACCGTTACGTCGAACGCGACTTCACACTTCGCCTGTTTGCAGGAGTTGCTCGCGGTGACCGTAAACGAATAGTGGCCGGTGGTATCGGCGACAAAACAGAGTTCACCATCTCCCCATGTTGCGCCCTGGGAAACTTCAACCGAATTGGCATTGGTTATCGTCAGCGCCTGGCAGATAGTTTTGCCGGCACAGGTAGCCACCTTGATGGGTTCCGCCGGGCAGGCGATCTCCGGTGCCGGTAAAGTCAAAATGAGGAACCTGACATCGCAGGTTGTCTCAGCACAGCCATTGGCGGCCGTGATTCGGAACATGTATTCGCCGGCACTGTCCGGCGTGAAGCAGATGGAACCGTCAATCCACGACGCCCCTTCGCTCACCGAAACTGAGTCTGCGTTCAAAATCGTAACCGGGGCGCAGACCTGCTTGCCGAAATCGCACAGGGTAAACTGGGCCGGCTCGGTCGGACAGGCAATTGCCGGGCGCGGAAGCTGGGTAACCACCACCGTCACAACACAGCTGCTCTTTCCGCACTTGCTGGAGGCTGTGACAGTCAAGTTATAGGTGCCGGCAGTATCCGGCGTAAAGCACAGATTGCCATTGGACCAGGATCCTCCTGGCGTCACCTGAACCTCTTCAACTCCGGTGATCGCCAGCGGCACACAGGTCTCCTTCAAGTCGCACATTGAAACTGCGATTGGCTCGGCAGGGCATTCGATCGCCGGCTTGGCTCCGATGGTAACTTCAACTACGATATGGCAGCTGTCGGCGCCGCAGGCGTTCGATGCAACTGCCGTAAAATTATAGGTTCCGGAACTGTCAGCTTGAAAACAGAGGTTGCCGTTCTCAACCGCCGCCCCTTGAGCGCTCAACGTCCGCGTATTTCGCGTCGCCATGAACAGGCAGACCTGGCCGGGCGAACAGAGATTGACCTGGTATGGCTCGGTCGGACAAACGATTGTCGGCGGTTGACCAAAACTCACGTTGGCCGAAAACGTACATGATTCTGACTCGGTCCCGACCCAGGCGGTTACTTCAAGGACGTATGCGCCAGCGGTCGCAGGGGAGAAGCAGAGCTTTCCTTCCGCCCAACTCGCCCCGGAAGCTCCGGAAACTGTCACCGAATCTGCACCGGTAATCGGGAGATCCAGACAGACCGGATTCAACTGGTCCGAACAGAGGTCTACCGGTCCCGACGGACAGGTAATTGTCGATTGCCCAAATCCGGCAATCGGAAAAAGAAGTACAACCATGAGAGAGAGGACGTAACCCCATCTCAGTCGTCCTGACCGGGGATTGTCGTTAGCGAGTAATGTCATTGGCGGTCTCCTTGTATGAGTCAGAAGAGTTGTTTATCAGCACTATGTAGTCATCTCGGTCACTGCGAGTAGTCGCAACCGATGCTCAGATTTGGATTCTCCCAAGCAGGAATTGAGCAAATCAATGCTTGTTCACGCAACAAAAATCTTCCAAAAGATCTTCTGCGCTGCCAACTTTGGTGGTGTTCTCGGACAAAGATTGTCCGAACTTATGGTTAGTGCCATGCTACCAATATCTTTTCGACAGAATGACGGGATAGCTTTATGAAGCCTCCCAAATTAGCCGCTCGCATCGGCCTGCTTTGTGCGCTCCTGGCGGGGCTTTTGCTCTTACTGCTCATTCCCAACGTCCCTCAGGGGACCCACCTGTGGCGGGAACTGCTCGATGCCGGCCATGCTGTCCTGTTCGGAGTTCTGGCCGCCGTCCTCCTTTGGACAGCCCGCGGCCACGCCGGTTTTGCTTCCCGCTCGTCGCTCAGTCAGTACCTCCGGGTCGGCTTCCCGCTCTTTCTGTTTGGCATTGCGACCGAAATCATCCAGCCCTATTTCCAGCGCGATGGGGAATTCATCGACGTTTTCCGGGATACTTCCGGAATCCTCGCTGCACTCTGCCTGATCGGTAGCCTGGAAATGCCCTCAACTGGCCCTGGTGGATCACCCTGGAGCCGTATATGGCTTCTCAGACTGGCGGTAGTACTGCTGACCGTTGGGGTGTTCGAGACTACCGGCGTGTGGTGCCTGGCCTACCTTCATCGCAATCAGGCCTTTCCTGTCCTGGCGTCGTTTGAGTCGCGAATCTCACGCCAATTCGTCCGTCCCCACCAGTCGCGTTGCGAACCACTCGTGAATCATCCCAACGTGCCCAATTCAGACTGGACCGGGTGGGGGAGAATCTGGTTCGACAAAACCGAGTATCCCGGCATTACAATCGATGAACTCCGCTCCGGTTGGAACGGCTTCGATTCCCTCGCCTTCGAGCTCTATTCTCCGCTCACCGTCCCGATCAGCCTGGGCCTGAGGGTTGAAGACCGCAAACACGACTACTCCTACAATGATCGCTTCAATCAGGAACTGGCCGTCAAGCCGGGACTGAACCGCTATGCCTTTGCTCTTGCCACCATTGAAAGCGCACCCCGACTGCGAAAGATGAACTTCGATGACATGGGAAAAATCTGGATATTCGGACTGAGTCCGACCGATACCTTCTCAATTTTCATTGGACCCATCGCTCTCATCCGCTAACAACGGAAACAAAAAAAGGACCGCTCCCAGAGGAGCAGTCCTTTTACGAATTATCGAGTCAGTTGACTTACGGGCAAACCGGCGCTGCGCCAACGCCAGTAAGGTAGTAGGTCAGGTACGAGAGATCGGCAAGATCAACGCCGCCCGTACCATTGCAGTTTGCGTTGGCCGTCATCGTACCGTAGTACGCACCAGTCAGGTAAGTCACAAGTGATGCCAGGTCCGCCAGGTCCGGTCCGTGACCGTCACTATTGACGTCACCGGCGCGGCAGAGAACCACAGAGCCCGACTTAATCTCCGGCAAGTAGGTGCGAGATGAACACCGGAACACCGGATTGTATATGCTGCTCCCGTTGTCCACCGACGAGACGACCACAGGATTCGATGACCCTGTCGCGGCTGGCGATACCGTGAAGTAGAGCCTGAGTATCGGGCCACTCCCCGGAGCCAGGGCAACCTGGTTGTTAGTCACAGCCAGGCGATAGGTCCCTTGCATGTTGTAGCCGGGATCGAGATATATCCACTGGTTTACTCCCATATAATTCGATCGGAGACCTGCGGTCGAAGACGAGTCGAAATTGAGCCCGGCTGACCCATTCCATGTAATTGGCAACATGATCTCATCCAGCGGCAGGAAATTGCGAGCGTAAATGTCAATCGTAACCTGCTGCCCCGGTCCGGCGTTTACTTTTGAGCCGATCAGGGTGTCCGCATACACGGCGACGAAACTACTCGATGTGGTCGAGTGCGAACCATCCGGACAGATAGCAGTCAAACCGACATTGTACAGGCCCGGGTTGGTGTACGTGTGGCTCGGCGCCGGAACGTTGGCCGTGGTGGCGTCGCCGAATGTCCAGGCGGCGCTCAGAACCGTGAGAGACGTACCAATCGAGAAATTCACATTGAGCGGTGCCGGTCCAAGAGTCACATCTCCCTGAATCGCCAAACGACCGGGATAATCAACATAGGTGGCATTGTAGCCGATCATGCTGCAATTGTACGGCATACGCATGTATCCGCCTTCACCCCAGTACTGTCCCCAGGAATTTCTGATTATCCAGATGCCGCCGGCCTGACTGTCATCCCAACCAACGATAACTACGGCATGGTTGATGGAGGTAGAGTTACAGCCGTTAAAGATACCGCCGGAATAGGCCTGAAATGCCGAGTTCACGGAAACTGCGACCGAAACCGGTCCGTGATCATAAATGGCCTGCTTGATCTGGGTAACCGAAGGAGTCGACCACTGAGCACCCACATAGGACCAACCCTTCAACTTGTAGTCGTGGGGGTAAGGACAGGTGCAGGGAGCGTCCGACTGCTGGTACGGATCATATTGCTCAAGAACGGCTCCAGCACTTCCGCACGGGTCGCCGACATTCGTGTGCATATCATGTACCCACCACCCGCCATTCGGGCAGTTGTATCCGTACGGGTTGCAGCTCACCAGATACTGCTCTGAAAGGTCAACATTGACCTGATCTTTGATCTTGATGTTGCACTCAAATGCGCCGGCCGTCGCAAAGGCCCAGCAACTTCCGCAGCCACCCTGGTTCCGAATCGGAGGCATCCCACCGGGAACCTGCGTCCGCCAGTCAAATGCGGCCGGAAGAGACTTTCCACCCTGGATGGTATTGTTCGTACCCATGTCATCGAACGGTGCCCCTTCACGCCAGTTGGCAGGCTCTTTCAAACCGCACAACTGATCAAGAGAATATTCCGTCGCCGGATTCTGGCTGACCGTGAAGGTCCATCCTTCATCCTTGGCCTGCTGCTGCAACTGCTGAACATCAGCCTTGGTCAGCTGGGCAAGCGCGATTCCTGGTGTCATAACAAAGACTAGTGCCGCAAGTGCGATCGAGCCGATAGTCACCGGTCGAATAACTCTGAGCAAGCCGTGCATGAGTGACTCCTCACTTTGAAGTATTTCCTGGACAGTATAGTGGATGAGACACTACAACAACACATGTAGCGCCGCGACGAGGGGTACCAAATACCGTCCATCCAACATCTTCAATATAATGCGACCCGGACCTGGAACCAACAAAAATCCCAGTTCCGACAGCCACTTAGCGCACTCGCAGCGCAGTTTCTGCTTGCCCGGAGCCCCCTTTCCCGCTACCCTTTCAGAATTGTACCGTCCGGGCAGGCTCTGCCTCGACCGGATTTGTAATGCGCTAACCCATAACCTGGTGGTGCCCCCGAATGGCAACTGCTCAACTCCAACCCGATCCAACTGCTCCGGACGCCAGAACCGGTGTCTGGAACCAGCTTACCAGCCTCCCGCGATCTTATTGGATGGTCAACATCATGGAAATCATCGAGCGCCTCGCGTACTATGGCGTTCGAGTCGTGATTCCCATCTATATCGCTCAGGCCGACAGCCCCGGGGGACTTCATTTCACCCAGACCGAAAAGGGAACCATCTTCTTGTGGTGGGCTATTGTCCAGTCCCTGGTCCCTCTCTTCAGCGGCGGATTCGCCGATCGGTACGGATACAAGAAAACCATAGCTGTTTCCATAACCATCAAGGCCCTCGGCTATATCTTGATGGCCACACAACGCGAGTTTTGGCCGTTCCTGCTCGGCTGCTGTGTCCTTGCTTTCGGCACCGCAATTTTCAAACCCGGTGTGCAGGGGACCATGTGTCAGTCGCTCTCCAAGAAGAACTCCGGAGTGGGCTGGGGCATGTTCTATATGCTTGTCAATGTCGGAGGGTTTCTTGGACCGCCCTTGGCACATTACCTCTTTGGCATATCCTGGCCGGCGGTCTTCTATGGTTGTGCGGTGATCGTATCGCTTAACTTCCTGATGCTGCTGACATACAAAGAAGTTCATCCCGGTGGCGTGCAAACCGGTGGTCCAGTGGAAATCATGAAGACTACCTTCAGGAACATGCTGGATCCCCGCCTGGCTGCGTTCATCCTGATCATGTCCGGATTCTGGCTCATGTTCATGCAGCTGTATGACCTGCTGCCCAATTTCATCGAAGACTGGGTGGACAGCTCATCCCTGGTAGCGGCACTTCACTTGCCATCCTGGATGCTCTGGTCGACCTCACCGCGCGGGTTGCAGTTATCGCAGGAATGGATGATCAACTTCGATTCTGGACTGATCATCCTCTTCGTGGTACTGATCTCCGCCATGGTTGCAAAATGGCGGCGCGTCACATCAATTTTTGTTGGCATCGTCGTCTCATCAGTCGGACTTGTCATGGCCGGATACACCACCTCGGGGTTTCTCTGCATGTTTGGGATCCTCGTGTTTGCCGTTGGTGAAATGCTGGCGTCACCAAAGATGAATGAGTATCTCGGCGTCATCGCCCCCGAAGGTCAGAAGGGACTCTATATGGGATATGCAAATATCCCGCTGGCCGTAGGATGGAGTTTCGGCTCATGGTTCGGCGGAACAATCTATGAGTCGATGGGGGAGAAGGCGAATTTCGCCGTTAAATACCTCGCGACCCAGTATCAGCTCACCAACGTACCACGAACCGAAGCCATGAATAAACTGATGGAAGTGTCAGGGCTGAGCAATGCCGATGCTACCAGTTTGCTCTGGAATACCTACGAGCCGTATCGACCCTGGTTCATCTTTGCCGGAGTTGGGATAGCCTCTGCCGTCGGTATGTTCTTCTTTGCCCGATGGGTACGGAACCACGAAGGCGCCAATGTCTGAGTTTCAGGGTTAGGGAAAGATTTCGATCGATTGAATCAAGCCTCCGCGAAAGCGGGGGCTTTTCTTATTGGTCCGCCGGCAAGGGTGAATTGGCTAACTCGGAACGGAAGTTGTTCAATATCTCCTCCAGCTCCTCGATCGTCTTCATCCCTTCCATTCGAATACGCAATTCTTTCGCGCCGGTGAATCCGGAGACGTAGGCTCGAAGGTGCTTCTGCATAATCGCGAAATTCTTCTTCCCCTCGAACATCTTGAGATAGAGATGTGCATGTTCCATCATCACGGAAAATCGGTGATCGATATCCGTGGCGTGCGGCGTCTTTTCGTCGGCAAATAACCAGGGATTCCCAAATATCGCCCGGCCAAACATGATGCCATCAATCTTCTTCTCCGCAACCAGCTCACGCGCCTGCGCCATGTTCTTGACATCCCCGTTGCCCAGAATGAGGGTATCAGTCTTCCGGATAAGGTCCACGGCCCGATCGATCACTTCCCAGTGCGCATCCACCAGCGACATCTCCTTGGCCGTCCGCAAATGCAACGTGATCAGCGCCGGCTCCGCCTCAAGCAGGTGACTCACCCATTCTTCGACCACAATCTTGTTATATCCAATTCTGGTCTTGACCGAGACCGGCAGCCCGCCGGCTCCGCGCTTCGTCTCCCGGACAATTTCCTTTGCCAGCTCAGGCGTCTTGATCAACGCCGCCCCGGAACCGGTCTTGACCACCGTCTTGACTGGACATCCCATATTGATGTCGATGCCGTCAAATCCCAACTCGGCAGCCAGCTGGGCACAAGTATAGAAATTCTCCGGTTTCTCCCCAAAGAACTGCGCTACTACCGGCCGTTCAATTTCATCGAACTTGAGTGTTCTGATCAGTGCTTCCCGACCCCGTGAACAGAGCCCGTCGACCGAGACAAACTCCGTCATGAGGACCGATGGCTTACCGTACTTGGCAATGATGTATCTGAAGGCGGCGTCAGTGACATCCGCCATGGGGGCGAGGACAAATATGGGGCGGGGGATAGTCCCCCAGAAGCCGAGTCGATTCGATGGATTAGTCATTTCCGAATATACATAGGATTTGCCCGGCGGTCAAAGCGGACTACCGCTTCGGCCCGGTCGCTTTGGTTGAATCTGGCGACTCGCTTCCCGCATTTCCCTTCTTGTGCAGCTCAGGCTTGACCGGTGCATCCACAGGCTTCTTGCCTTCGGAACCACGGTTCTTTGTCCCGGACTTGTCCTTGTCTTTGGTATCCTCTTGTGCCACCCGATGAAGAACCACGCGATCCCGCGTCTTTGATTTCACGCTCACCGGCTCCCGCTGTACCGTGACCTGGGCGACTTTTCGCTTCGTGGCCGCTTCAATGACACTCCGTTCGGGCGGTGTCCCGGAACTAAGTTCCTTCCCAATAGAGAGATCACCGACTCTTCGGACAACCTTGTGTTTGCCAACATTTGGAGTATCAAATTGCTTCACCAATACAACCGTCCAGTATCTCTGCTGGTCCGGTACCCACGGGCCGGATCTGATGACACCGGGTGGGGGAAGAGGCGCCCAACCGACATAATCACCGAACTCGGTCCACTGGACCCTGGCAGGAGACCACTCATCGGATGGTATCCAATACCACCCGATATCACCCCTGAAATCCCAGCTTCCATAATGATATACCAGCCAACCGAACGGCTCACTGCTGTCCCAAATCCATCCCTGATCTGAAAGAACCCACTGCCCATACGTAAATGGCGCCCACTGCGAACCAACGCGAGGTTGCCAGACGTCGCCGTAAGGGTCAATGCTGATCCACCTGCCGTAGTTGTCCAGCACCTGGTCGTAGTGTGAAGCATGGGAATTCTCATACTCCGAATCCCCGCTGGTCTGGATCGGAGAACAACCAAGTCCAATCGTAAAGACTGCTGCACCAACCAGTGCTGAGACCCGAATCCACTGAATCCTCGTGGTACCGTCCGAATAGTTCTTCATACGTCTTCCGCTTCCAAATTCCCTGGACCATTCCGTCATTGATACTCACCATTTATACGAAAAGAATCGCCTCGAAAGTGATAAAATGGAAACGATCCTAATAGAACATGGCCGGTCAGATGACCGGTCATGACTGTTGTCCGCTCTGTAAGCTGATCCCTAAATATCCGAGGTCGCCGTATGAGCTACCGGATCGTTGTTCGTCCATTTCACGGTATCTCCCACATCGACTGTGAGTGTGGCCGGGACAAAAGCCGAGCCGCTCATCGACACAGTGTGCAGCGATGGTGTACCGCCCGCTGTAACGGTAATGGTACCGGACATGCCTGCTCCGTGAATAGTGCAGTGGTACGGTATACTCTTGGCCGCCATGAATACATGGCTGAATGTTTCGCCCGCTGCAATGGTGCCGGAATCAAACTCTAAACCGCCTCCGCCACCGCCCGCGGTTGGGGCGCTGTCTTTCGATGAACAGCCAAAGAGGGCAAGCGCTGTCAGGACGACCGCCCCTCGACGAATGATGCTGCCATGAACCATTGTTGAGTCTCTCCTTGAACCAGACGTTTGCGAGGCGGTTATGTAGACTGTAACGATCTATAATCGGGAGAGGTTCCCATCTGCCCGTATTCCACGCAGGTCATTTTCAACTGTATGAAAGGGAGTGAGAACTCCATGGTAATCGCATGACAATTCTGTGACGGAATGATCTCAGGATCGGGAGAGATGCAAATGGTTCAGAGTCGTGTTACTCAGTTGACTCAAGATGAAAGCGGTGCAGAAAACGGTGATACACCGGCGCAATGACCAGTCCAAATACCCCCAGGAAAATGACTCCGCTGAAAATGGCATACCAGCCCGCGAAAATCTTGGCAGCATCAGAGGGCAGCACATCGACCGGCCCCATTCCGCCGACTATCATCGAGGCATTCAGGAATGCGTCAACCCAGTTCTCTTTTCCCAACCAATGGTACCCGATCATGCCGAGCACGAGCCAACTCCCCAATAGCAGACTCGCGATTAGCAGGCCATTGACAAATCGCCTGACAAAACTCTGTTGTGAGATCAGCGGTTGTCGCTTGTGCTCATACCCGAACAGGCCGGTATTGTGAGATCGATGACTCATGGTTGCCGAAGTATTATGCCCTTGCCTTCCCGTTCGCAATATTGAACTGAACACGTAATTGCGGCCCGCTTGTAGCTTGATTGCCCCGGGACAT
>JBATNE010000179.1:0-7521 GCA_049290195.1 Candidatus Zixiibacteriota bacterium | reverse complement strand
GGCTTCAGCACCGAAGGGCATGTCTTTGTCAAAGACGGCAAGATTGCTGATATCGAAAAAAACTCCGCCGAAATCACTCGTTTGCTCAAGACGTTTGACAAAAAGCAGGTGATCGACGCCAAGGGGAAGATGGTCGTGCCCGGCCTGATCGATATGCATGTGCATCTCCGCGAACCGGGTCGCGAAGACGAAGAGACTATCGAGTCCGGTTGTCGCGCAGCCGCCGCCGGTGGATTTACCTCGGTCTGCTGTATGCCGAACACCCACCCGGCGATCGACAACCAGGAAACGGTCAAGTTCGTCCAGGACCGCGCCAAGAATGCCGATGCCCGCGTCTATGTCGCCGGAGCTATCACCAAGAATCGCGAAGGAAAAGAGCTCTCGGAAATCGGTGATCTGGTCAAGATGGGGTGCGTTGCAGTGACCGATGACGGCAGTTATGTTCAGAACCCGGATATCATGCGCCGCGCATTGGAATACTCCAAGATGTTCAATCTGGTGGTCATGCAGCACGCCGAGGATCAGTATCTGGTCGGAAGCGGCGTCATGAATGAATCATACGAATCCACTCGACTCGGACTCAAGGGAGTTCCGGCGGTCGCCGAAGAGATCGCGGTGCTTCGCGATATCTCCCTTTGCCGTGTCACTAAATCCCGCCTGCACATTCAGCATATCACGACTCGTCGCGCAGTCGATGCCATCCGCAAGGCCAAAGCGGAGGGGATCATGGTGACCGCTGAAGCCTGCCCGCATCATTTCATCCTCACCGATGAAGAGATCGGCAAGGAGTTCAATACCAATCTGAAAGTGAATCCGCCGATTCGCGGCCGCGATGATCGCGACGCCGTAATCGAAGGATTGATCGATGGCACTATTGATTGCATCGCGTCGGACCATGCCCCGCATTCTATCGAAGAGAAAGATTGCGAATTCGATCAGGCGCCATCGGGTATGATCGGATTGGAAACGACCGTCGGGCTGGTCAAGACCTATCTGATCGACAAGGGGTACTTGGATTGGGCCGATGTCATTCGCAAAATGACCGTCAACCCCGCCCGCATTTTCAATATCCACGGCGGGACGCTGGCTATCGGTTCAGCCGCGGACATCACGATTATCGATCCGGACAAGAAGTGGACTGTCAAATCGGACAAGTTCCGCTCCAAGTCCTCCAACTCGCCGTTTGTCGGATGGAAGCTGTCCGGACAGGTCGCTATGACCATTCTGGGCGGCCGAATTGTTTTCGAAAGTTAGATTTGTGTTAATTGTGTAGCGTCGGTCCATTCCGGCCGGCGCTACCGCAACACCATTCTCGCCAGCCTCGTATAGAGGCTGAATTCAATCGTAGCCCACAACCAATACTCTTCCGCCGGGAGGTAGAGCATGAAACTGATTCGCGAAGTATCCACCACAGATCTTCTCTGGGTACAACCACAGGTGTTCACCCGCCACTGGGAGCTTCGTTCCGGAGACGACATAGTCGCCAGTCTCAACTGGGAGCGCATGACCGGCTCGCTGGCGACTGCCACTGCCGCCGATGGTCAGTGGACGTTTAAGCGAACCGGATTCCTCAATGTCCGGGTCCATATACGCAAAGCCGGATCAGAACAGGATATCGCCGTGTTCTATCCGAAATGGACCGGCACCGGCACTTTCGAAGGTACCGATGGCTCGCGCGTGGTCTGGTTCAGCAAAGGTTTCTTCCATGCCGAATGGGGTTGGAAAACGGAACAGGATGCCGAAATCATGTCACTTCGAAATACGATGGCTTTGCTCCGCCATGGCGCTACACTCAAGGTTGACCCGGCTTTCGCAGGCCGCCGCGATCTGTCGCTTCTGGCGCTGTTCGGTTTCTACCTGACGGTGATGATTTCTGAGGATGCCGTCGCGGCCGCCGTGGTAGTCAGCTGAACCGTTGTTGACTCGCTCAACTCTTTGTCCTATTTTCCGATGCAAGGATAGTAGCCGGGCGATTCCTTCCCCTGCGGGCAGGAATTCCCTGACGTCTGAAACTTGATACCATGGCAAGCACAAAGTACCCATTCATCGTCTCAGTCATCGTTCCCGCCCTCAATGAGGAAGGGAATATCGATGAGTTCTGCCGTCTCTTCGACGAGATGCGCAAGAGCGCGCCGTTCGATGCGGAACTTGTCTATGTCGATGACGGCTCCAAAGACGGTACGCGTGCCCGGATCGAAGCCAATCAGAAAATCTATCCCTATGTTCGTATCGGCGTCCACCAGACAAATCGCGGGTTAACCGAAGCGCTCCAGACCGGCTTTGCCATTTCCCGGGGGGATGTATTCGTCTTCTATCCGGCCGACCTGCAATACCGCCCCGAAGATATCCCCAAGTTGATTGCCCCGATCGCCGTCGGCGCCGATCTCTGTACCGGTTGGAAGCAGGGAAGATACAGCAAGCGGTTCGTGTCGACTGTTTACAACGCGCTCTCCCGGCGAATATTCAATCTCGAAGTACACGACCTCAACTCCGTGAAGGCGTTCCGCCGCGAGGTGATCGAAAACATCTTCCTTCGTAAAGACTGGCATCGCTATCTGGTTGTATTGGCGGCCAACGAAGGGTACCGCGTGGCCGAAGAGAAGATCCCGCTGTATGAACGTAGCTGGGGGAAGAGCAAATTTTCCGGTATCTGGCGCATTCCGATCGGCGTGCTTGACATGCTGGCGGTCAAATTCCAGATATCGTTTGCCCGCAAACCGCTTCTGTATTTCGGCCTCGCCGGAACACTCCTGCTGCTACTCGCTTTTGTCGTCGGTCTCTATGCCGTCTACGAGCGGTATGTTCTCCAGACCGGTCAACGTCAGTGGCTCTATCTCGTCATTCTGCTTGCCGGGATGGGACTCGGGCTATTCATGCTTGGATTCATGTCCGAAGGTCAGGCTGCGCTCAAGGAGGAAATCGGGGACCTCAGGCGCAAAACCCAGATGATCCTCTCCGAAGTCAAGCGGGACAAGCGTTCCGATTCCTAGGACCTCCCCCTGGGCTCCATTATTCATTTGCCCTACCTGTTGTCGTCCACTATGTTAAAAGATTAGACCGCCACCCAAAAAGCGCGCCGGCTTATTCGAGGAGTAGAGTATGGCAAAGAAACCGAAAGCGGCTGGAGTAGTTAATCGACCGCGCCGCAGTACTGAGTTCGCACTCGAACAATCTCCGTGGTTTGTACCGGCTGCCTTTGCTCTCTTTGCTCTCGCGCTGATTTTTCTGTTCCGCGATTTCTTCTTCTCCAATGAAATGCTCAACAGCTCTGACACCCTGCAGGCAGGTGTGTTCTTCCGCTCGTTCTACAAAGATTACTTTGTCGCTCACGGTCACATGCCCCAATGGAACCCGTACATTTTCGGTGGGCTGCCGTTTGTCGATGCCTTTCACGGTGATATTCTCTATCCGATAGCCAACCTGTACCGCTTCTTCATGGATACGCATCGCTTCCTCGGTTTCACGCTGATTTTACATATCTATCTCGCCGGCCTGTTCATGTACTTCTGTGCGCGGCAGTTCAAACTGACCAAAACACCGGCGCTGATGGCCGCCGTTAGCTATATGTTTGCGGCTTATCTCGTCTCCATGGTGTCTCCCGGCCACGATGGCAAGATGTACGTCACGGCTCTCTTTCCCCTGGCGATCCTGTTTCTGGATAGATCGTTTGAAAAGAAGCCGTTCCTCAACTGCACGTTTCTCGGCCTGGTCGTCGGCCTGATGATCCTCAGCCCGCATTTACAGATGGCCTATTTTACGCTCTGGGCGCTGGCGTCGTACACGATTTTTAAGCTCGTTCTTCTGTACCGCGACAAGAAGAACCTCATCCAAATCGGTCTTCACGGCGGAATGGTTGTCTATGCAGTGTTGATTGGCCTGGCGCTATCGTGGATTCAACTTGGCCCCGGACTCAACTACACCAACAATTTCTCTCCGCGTGCCGACTCCAAGAAGGGATGGGATTGGGCGACTTCGTGGTCCTTGCATCAGGAAGAAGCATTCTCGCTCCTGGTACCTGAGTTTGCAGGCGTGAGCGCGAAATCTCCCGGACCGATTTACTGGGGTAGAAACTACTTCAAAGATAATTCCGAGACCATCTGTGTCGCTGCCCTGTTCCTGGCATTGCTTGGATTGGTAATTGTACGGCGCAAAGAATTCTATTTCTTCGCCGCCCTTGCCTTCATTGCCTTGCTGTATGCCCTCGGCGCCACAACCCCGGTCTTCCATATTTTCTATGCCATTGTTCCCAAGATTTCATCCCTCCGAGCGCCATCGATGGCCATGTTCCTCTTTGTCTTCTCGGTGGCGATAGGGGCAGGGATGCTGCTTCAGCGGCTGCGTGACAACCAGCGCGAAGACGAAAAGCGCGAGCAATGGTTCAATTATCTTCTGCTCGGTTTTCCGGCTCTGATGTTTCTGATCGCATTTCTGTTCAGTGTAGCCGGAAAAGGGATTCTCTCCACCTATTGTTCGATCTTCTATTCCGACGCCGGAATCACTCAGGTGCAGAGAGGCGTCACCAAACTCGATCTGGCGTACATGAACCTCCCATCCGTTCAGGTTGGCGCCTGGATGGCGTTTCTGGCTGTTGCCATTACCGCCGTTTGTGTTTGGTTGTACCGTTCCGGCAAAGCCGGCACGGGAGTATTGCTTGGATTGGTGCTCATACCGATGGTGGATGGTGTCCGGTTTGACTCCCGTTTTGTAGACACCATAGACCCAACGCCATATTTCGGGCAGAACCCGGTTGCCGACTACATCAAACAACATATCGGTGATGGTCGGGCCCTGGCTTTCGGCGATCCCCAGAGTTCAATGTTGCCCTTTCATCACATCGATGTGGTCGCCGGTTACCACGGCAACCAACTTCGCTGGTACGATGATCTCATTGGCGGTCCGGACCGCAAGAACATGCTCAGCCCTCAATTCCTCGATCTCGTCGGAGCCAAGATTTTTATTGGTTTCAATGTCCAGCAGATCGAACAACAGACAGGGCAGGGCTACTTTGGGTCAAAGCCGCTTCTTGATCTTGGAAGTGTGGGTCAGGTTTCCATAGTGAACAACACCAACGCCTTCCCGCGAGCTTTCCTGACCGGCGAGTACAAAGTCATCCCGGACCGCAAAGACATCTATCCGCGCGTCCTCAGCGGCGCCGATGATCTCCGGAAGCTGACCTATGTCGAAGAGGAACCGGAGCTGAAAATCGACCCGACCGTCTCTCCCACAGACTCTGCCTGGGTGGTGAAACACGATGTCGACTCGGTGGTTATTGGCGCTACCAACGCTTCACCCAAATTGCTGGTGTTGACCGATGTCTACTACGAGGCCTGGCATGCGGTTGTCGACGGCCAACCGGCCAAAATCCTCCGTACCTATGGCGCCTTCAGGGGAATTGCCGTTCCGGCGGGAACCCATTCCATCGTCTTCTACTATGAATCGCCACGCTATGAAACCGATCGTCTTATCACATGGTTGACATCGATTTACATATTGGCTATACTCGGATTTCATGTTGTGCAATCACGAAGGAAATCGGTAAGACCGCCACAGGCAACAGAATGAGCCATACCCAACGCGCCCTGATCATATTCCCGACTTATAACGAGCGGGACAATATTGAAAAGATCGTCCATGCGGTCCTCCCGATGGATCCTCGGATCAATGTGCTCATAGTCGATGACAACTCCCCCGATGGCACTGGCGAGATCGCCGATCGTCTGGCTGCCTCTGAATCCAAGGTTCATGTCCTTCACCGCGAGAGGAAAGAAGGGCTCGGCCGCGCCTATCTGGCCGGATTCAAGTGGGCAATTGAGCAGGGTTTTGATTTCATTTTCGAAATGGATGCCGATTTCTCTCATGGCCCGGAATATGTCAAAGATTTTCTGCGGGAGATTCAGACCTACGATGTCGTGATCGGTTCCCGCTATATCACCGGCGTCAATGTTATCAATTGGCCGATGTCCCGCCTGCTCTTGTCCTATTTCGCCAACAAGTACACCCGTTTCGTAACCGGGCTTCCGCTCCAGGACGCCACCGGCGGGTACAAGTGCTTCCGTCGCACAGTGCTTGAATCGATCGACCTTAACGATGTCCACTCGACCGGGTATTCGTTCCAGATTGAAATGTCCATGCGGGCATGGAAAAAGGGATTCAAAATGAAAGAAATCCCGATCGTATTCTATGAACGCCTGGCCGGAACCTCCAAGATGTCCAAGCGGATTGTCCGCGAAGCGATCTGGATGGTCTGGCTGTTGAAGATCAAATCGATTTTCGGAAAATTCAATTGAGCGTAATGCGGTGTCACAGCCCGCTTCAGTTTCCATTGTCATCGTCACGTACAATTCATCATCGGTTATAGCTCCCTGTCTTTTTTCGATTCTCGCCCTTACAGGCAATGACATTCTCGAAATCATCGTTGTGGACAATCATTCCGCCGATGAAACCGTTGCTCTGATTGCGCAGAATTTCCCGTCGGTCAAAGTAATCAACTCGCCTGACAATGTCGGCTTCGCCGCCGCCTGTAATCTGGGCGCGAAAACGGCTACCGGCGCATTCCTGCTGTTCCTCAATCCCGATGTTGTTCTCGATCCGGACGCCATTTCGCTCCTACTTATCGCCGCCGGCTCACGCAAGAAGGTCGGGGCGGTGACCGGAAGACTCAGATTCCCCGACGGAAGATTCCAGGCCAACTGCCGCAAGTTCCCGACTATCGGCAACATGCTGTTTTCCCGTGGCTCAATCGCCGGAAAACTCCTGCTCAATCACCTCGGCCTCAGCCACGTCTATACGTTACCTGACTATACCGAAGTAACCGAAGTTCCGGCGGTTGCCGGAACAGTGCTGTTGATCCGGAGGGATCTCTTTCTGATAGCACGAGGATTTGACCAGCGCTTCTTTCTCTTCATGGAAGACACCGACCTCTGCCGGAGACTCAGCTATTCCGGCTATACGAATTTGTATGTCCCACAGGCTGGAGCGGAACATCAATGGGGGAGAGGGAGCCGCACCGGACATATCGTCCGTGCCTGGCACCACCACCAGTCGGTCTGGCGTTACTTTCTCAAGCACTATCCCAATGGATTCTCACTGATACTTCTGCCGGCCATTCTCTCGGTGAATCTCCTCTTAACCTGTCTGATTCCCCCGAGGCGGAAATGATCCCATTTACCGGAATCGGATTCATCGTAGCGATTGGGGTAATTGCCGGGCTGTTGTTCACTCCTCTTGCAATCGCCATTTGTAAGCGCTTCGGATTTCTGGACAACCCCGGCCGCCACAAGCGCCACAAAACGCCTGTGCCGATCTTAGGCGGGACGGCACTCCTGGTCTCTGTCTGGACCACTCTGGGAATCGCGCGACTGCTCTACCCCGAGCTCTCCGAGATCGATCCGTTCTTCCCATACATCTTTGCCGGCGCGCTGATCATCTACGGCGTCGGGCTTCTCGATGACTTCATTCCCCAGCGTGCCTGGGTGAAACTGATTGCGCAGATTGTGGCTGGACTTGTGCTCTACTGGGGGG
>JBATNE010000178.1:0-35014 GCA_049290195.1 Candidatus Zixiibacteriota bacterium | reverse complement strand
CATACAGTCTTTCGGCCGGTCCAATCAAAAAGCTCCCCAACTTCGTCCTCTCCGGATCGGTGTCGGTGTCAAACCTGGCTGCCGGAATTAACGCATATGCTCCACTGGTTGTCGATGTCAATTCTTCGGTAGAATCAAGACCCGGCATCAAATCCAAAGAGAAACTGAAACGACTTTTCCGCGCCTGCAATGAGTTACGCTATGGCAACTAAGAAGATACATACCCCTGATAACAGAGGACGATTTGGTCCCTACGGCGGCCGCTACGTCCCGGAAACGGTTATCTCCGCCCTCGATGAACTCGAGGTCGCCTATAAACTGGCCAAACGCGATCGCCAGTTTAAGGCCGCGTTGGATGGCTACCTCTCCACTTTTGTCGGGAGACCTACACCGCTCTATTTCGCCGAGCGATTGACCGGATACCTCAATGGGCCTCGCATCTTCTTCAAGCGCGAAGACCTCAACCACACCGGCGCCCACAAGATCAATAACACCGTGGGCCAAATTCTGCTGGCTTTCAAGATGGGGAAGAAGCGCATCATCGCCGAAACCGGCGCCGGCCAGCATGGCCTCGCTACCGCCACCGTCTGCGCGCAGTTTGGTTTCCCCTGTGTCATCTATATGGGTGCTGAAGATGTCATCCGCCAGGCCCCCAATGTCGAGAAGATGAAACTACTCGGCGCTAATGTTGTCTCAGTTCACTCGGGATCAAAGACCCTCAAAGACGCCACTAACGAAGCACTTCGCGATTGGGTAACCAACATCCGGACGACATTCTACATCATCGGGTCCGTCGTCGGCCCTCACCCATATCCCATGATCGTCCGCGATTTTCAGTCGGTCATAGGCAAAGAAACGAAAGCGCAATCCCGCAAGCTGTTCAAGCGACTTCCACACGCTCTCGTCGCCTGTGTCGGTGGTGGGTCTAACGCCCTCGGCATGTTTACTCCCTTTCTCAAAGATAGGGAAGTGAAGCTCTTTGGAGTCGAAGCCGCCGGCCACGGGCTCGGAACCAAACTCCATGCTGCCACACTGACGAAAGGAAAACCTGGAGTCTTGCACGGCTCCTACAGCTACCTGCTCTACGACCAGTATGGTCAGGTGACCCTTCCGCATTCCATCTCCGCCGGACTCGACTATCCCGGCGTTGGGCCCGAGCACTCTCACTTGAAAGATTCCGGTCGCGTCCAATACGGTTCAGCCACAGACAAAGATGCTCTCGAAGCATTCCTGCTAACCACTCGCCTCGAAGGCATCATCCCAGCCCTGGAAACGTCCCATGCCATCGCCTGGCTTATGAAAAACCGCAAGAAGTTCACTCGCTCGCACAATGTCGTCATCTGCCTCTCCGGTCGCGGCGACAAGGACATGCCTATCATCCTCGATCTTCTCAAGGGGGATGCATGAGCAGAGTAACGCACTTGCTTGGCACCAGGGGAAATCGGAAACTCCTCGTGCCGTTCTTTACCGCAGGCTATCCAACCATCAACGGCAGCTACTCACTTATTTCGAAAGCAGCTAATGCCGGAGCGGACATAATAGAAATCGGTATGCCATTCTCCGATCCACTGGCTGATGGCCCCTCAATCCAGTACTCATCCCAGATCGCACTTGAGCAGGGGACCAATCTCGACACCGTCTTTGACCTTGTAAAAAAAGTACGCCGAACGACCGAGACCCCAATTCTGCTCATGGGTTACTTCAACCCGATTCTGGCTTTTGGTCCGTCCAGGTTTGTTTCCAAGTGCGCTGCTGTTGGTGTCGATGGTCTCATCATCCCCGACCTGCCGCTGGACGAAGCAGGGGAAATCCGCACGCTGTTAGTTAAGAAACAGCTGTCGCTGATACTCCTTGCCGCACCCACATCGACGGACCAGCGCCTCAAACAAATCAACCGACTAGCCACCGACTTCGTCTACGCCGTAACCGTCACCGGTGTAACCGGGTCCAGGACCTCGTTTGACAGGTCCACCGACGATTACTTGCGGCGTCTCTCCAGAATTCTAGACAAACCCTTTGTCGCCGGGTTCGGTGTATCATCGGCCGAGTCTGCCCGACGCCTTGCTCGGCACGCCGATGGCGTCGTCCTTGGCTCCGCTCTGATTGAAATTGTCCGCAAGCAAGGGTCAACTGGGGGAGAGGCACAAGTCGTCAAGTTGCTCTCCCAAATCCGCCGCGAACTGGACCGGAATCAGGGGTAAGATTGATGCGTTTAAAGGATTGCGGGACGATTGGTTATCTATCATATTCCCGCCCACCACAAGATAACGAACTATGATAACAGCGTTGCCTTTGAAACATCAATTCGCCCGGGCCGTTGCCGAGGCGTTCAAGAAGCAGTATCCCGCACTTCTGACCCAGGATGCTGCGGCTGCACTATTCAATGAATCTGATATCTTGAATAGTCTCGAAAAGCCCAAAGACCCGCGGATGGGTCGCTTTGCCTATCCCATCTTTAAGCATATGTCGCTACTCAAGGGTAACCCTGCCGAAATCACTGCCCGCATTGCCGCCGAGGCTACCAGATTCGCAGAAACAGCTTTCCCCGGCTCGCCTGTCTCCTTCAAAGGAGCCGGCGGATATATCAATGGTGTCGTCGAACCCGTCTCGTTGGTGAATTCGACCCTTAAGGCCGTACTTATCGGAAAGAACCAGTACGGAAACTCCGATGCCGGTAATGGCCTCAAAGTGTTGGTTGAGTACTCCTCTCCGAATATCGCCAAACCGTTTGGTGTCGGACACCTTCGCTCGACAATCATCGGCAACTCCCTCAGAAGAATTTTCAAAAAGCTCGGCTACGATGTCACCGGCATCAACTACCCCGGCGATTGGGGCACTCAGTTTGGCAAAATGATTGTCGCCTACCAGAAGTGGGGTAGTCCTGCTACGCTCGAAGGAAATGCGGTCAAAAACCTTCTCGCCCTTTATGTCAAATTCCACGAAGAAGCCGACCGCGACGCGACATTGAATCAGGCCGCCCGCGATGCCTTCAAGCGCCTCGAATCCAACGACCCTACTGCGGTCGCTCTGTGGGAGCAATTCAAGAAGATTTCCCGGGCCGAATTTGACCGCGTCTACGGTATCCTCGGTGTCGAATTCGATCTGACCTACGGCGAGTCCTTCCTCAACGACAAAATGGAACCGCTGGTGGACAGACTGCAAAAAGACGGACTTACCAGCATTTCTCAGGGTGCTTTGGTCGTGGACCTGAACGACCCGCAGCTTCCGCCTGCCCTCCTCAAAAAAGGGGACGGCGCAACCCTGTATATTACCCGCGATATCGCCGGCATGGTCTACCGCTGGGAGACATTCAAATTCCACAAGTCGCTCTATGTCGTCGGCTCTTCACAAGCAGATCACTTCCGCCAGTGCCTTAAAGTCGTCCACCTTATGGAAGAGGCAGAGAAACTGCCCCCGGAAAAGCGCATGTCCGGACGCATCGAACATGTCGACTTCGGCTGGGTGAAATTCGGCGACAAGACCATGTCCACGCGCCGTGGCAATATCGTCTTCCTTGAAGATGTCATTAATGAAGCCGTCTCACTGGCCAAAGAGAAGATAAGGGAGAAGAACCCCGATCTGGCTGACCTTGACGAAGTCGCTCAGATGATCGGTGTCGGCGCGGTCATGTTCTCGCAACTCTCCGTGCGGCGGGTCAAGGATGTCAATTTCGTCTGGGAAGATGTCCTCACTTTCGACGGCGAAACCGGCCCCTATTTGCAGTACACGCACGCCCGGCTCTGCTCACTGGAACGGAACTACGGCAAGCCGATTACGCCCGATTTCGATCCAGCTTTGCTCACCGGCGAAGAAGAACAGCGGGTTATCGAAATCCTGGCCGATTTCTCGGAAGCAATCGAAGATGCTGCCCGGATCAATGACCCGGTCCAGATATCGAACTATTTGCTCAAGCTCTCCGGCGCATTCAACAAGTTCTATCAGCGCAAAGATGCTGCCGGACGTATCGATAAGATCATATCCGAAAACGAAAAGCTTTCCGCCGCCCGTATGTCACTCGTATGTGCGGTCCGGATTGTGATGCACGAAGGCCTTTATCTCCTCGGGCTACGGGCACCTCAGGAGATGTAAGTTGTTAGGACTTTCTATATGATGAACACACAGCTGACCGCCTATCGGTTCCGGACGGTCTGGAGTAGAACATGCTCGTTGTAATGGAAGCCCATGCAACCGCTGAGATGGTTGCCAAGGTTTGTGAAGAAATTTCCCGCATGGGGCTCACACCGCACCCGATCCCGGGTGCGATGCGCACCGCTATCGGCGTCACCGGCAACAAGGCTCAGGTCGACTCCGATCGCATACTGACCCTCATCGGCGTTCAGGATATTATCCACGTCACCCAACCCTTTAAGCTCGTCAGTAGGGAGTTCTTTCAGGAAGACACCATTGTCGATGTCAACGGCGTAAAGATTGGCGGCAATAATTTCACCGTCATGGCCGGCCCGTGCTCGGTAGAGAGCCGCGATCAGACCATGATTGTCGCCGAGGAAGTGAAAAAGGCCGGGGCGAAGATATTCCGCGGCGGCGCTTTCAAACCGAGAACGTCCCCGTACAGCTTCCAGGGGCTTGGGGAACCGGGCCTGAGAATTCTCGCCGAAGTCCGCGACAAATTCGGCCTGCAAATTATAACCGAAGCCGTCGACACCGAAACCCTCGATATGGTCGCCGACTACGCCGATATCGTCCAGATCGGCACTCGCAATATGCAGAACTACTCATTGCTGAAGAAGGCGGGTCGGTGCGGTAAGGCGGTCCTCCTGAAGCGGGGCATGTCCGCCACGCTGGAGGAATTTCTCATGGCGGCGGAGTACATTATGGCCGAGGGGAACCGCCGCGTCATTCTCTGCGAGCGGGGTGTCCGCACTATCGCCGACCACACTCGTAATACCCTCGATCTTGCCGCTATTTGTTATGTCAAGAGAATGAGCCATCTACCTATTATAGCCGACCCCAGCCACGGAACCGGAAAGAAATCGAAAGTGCTCCCGCTCTCACGTGCCTCGATCGCCGTTGGTGCCGATGGCCTATTGGTCGAAGTTCATCACCAACCGGAAATTGCACTTTCAGATGGCCCTCAGTCCATCACTCCTCCGGAATTCCATCAATTGATGGCTGATATGCGCAAACTGGGAGCTGTACTCGACAGGAACATAGTGTGACCCGAAAGCTCAAACCTGCTCGCCGCATCGGCGGCACCCTCACTGTCCCCGGTGACAAATCAATTGCCCACAGGGCAGCGCTTCTGTCAATAATTTCCGAAGGGCCAATTGACATAAAGAACTTCCCCAATGGTGCTGACTGCCAGACCTCACTTGCCGTCGCCCAGAAACTCGGCGTAACCGTTGAAACGACCGAAACCGGCCTGAAACTGACTCCGCCCGCACAGTTACAGCTCGAACCAGACACCATTATCGACTGCGGCAACTCCGGCACCACAGCCCGTCTGTTGGCTGGATTGATATCCGGAACCAATCTCTCGGTCAATCTCTCTGGCGATGAGTCTCTCTCCAAGCGCCCCATGCGCCGCATTATCGACCCGTTGACTGCGATGGGAGCTGAACTGTTCGCCACCGATAGCCACCTCCCGATGAAGGTCCGAGGCAACCGCCTTCTGCCCTTCGAGTACCGACTCCCCGTGGCATCTGCGCAAGTCAAATCAGCCATATTGCTCGCCGGTCTCGCAGCCAGATGTTCCGTCACTCTTAGAGAAGAAGTGCTGACCCGCGATCACACTGAGACCATGTTGTCAGCCATCGGAGAAGGACTCTCCGTTCGCGATATTAAAGCTGTCGCCATTGCGGACCCCGATGACCCCCGCAAAAAGCGCCTGACTATGCCCGAGAACTTCAAGCGTGAGATCAAACTCGCGTCTTCGTCACGAGTTATCGGCGGACTGGTTGATATCCCCGGCGACCTCTCAACCGCGGCCTTTTTCTTCGCCGCCGTGGCAATTGGCGAAGACACTATTACCATTCCAAATCTCGGTCTCAATCCGACCCGTACCGGTTTTCTGGATTACTTGAAATCTCTTGGCTGCAAAGTTACCATCGCCGACAAAGTCGTCATCTCCGGCGAACCGCGCGGAACCGTTACTGTCGAAGGTGCGCCGCTCCGAGCCCGCAAAATAACCGGGGAGACGGTTGTTGAACTGATCGATGAAATTCCGATTGTCGCAGTTATGGCTGCATTCGCCGACGGTACCACGGTTATCCGCGATGCTGCCGAACTCAAAGTCAAGGAATCTGATCGCCTTGCCGCCATCGCCGATAACCTGACCCGCATGGGAATCAAGTGTGGCGTTCTTGAAGACGGCCTGGCTATCGAGGGAGGAAGAGAGCTTCAGGGAGCGGACATTATTTCACACGGAGACCACCGAATCGCCATGGCTTTTTCCATCGCCTCACTCTTTGCCAGCGGCCCGTCGACTCTGGACCGCTCCGACATAGTCGATATTTCCTGTCCCGGCTTCTTTGACCTGTTGCTCTCGATCGTATCATGAGCACGTCATATCATTTCGCCCTCCTGGGCCAGGGAATTGGCTATTCCAAATCCCCGGATCTCTACAAGGCAATCGCCCGCGAGCTCAAGATCACGGTCACGTTTGACCTCCGCTCAATCGAACCTGCCGACCTCGATGCCCACATTGCACAACTGCAGGGAGACAAGTATCACGGTTTTGCTCTGACCATTCCCTTCAAGAAGCAAATACTCCCGCACCTTGCCGGCCTGTCGGACGATGCAAAGGCAATTGGCTCCGTGAACTGCGTTAAGATTACGGGCGATCGACTCGAAGGTCACAACACAGACTCCACCGGCTTCATGGCTCCATTGATGATGGAACTCGACCGAATCCGTAACGCCCGCATTCTGATCATCGGGACCGGGGGAGCAGCCCTCGCGTCTATCTATGCCCTCGTCCGTGCTACCAGCCCCAAACACCTGTGTGTGTTGGGACGACAGATCGAAACCCACCGCGAAGAACTATCAAGAGTCGCCGGATCAACAGAGCTTGAGCTTGTGGATTGGACAAAAGCCGGTACCCTTGCCGAGCAGTTCGAACTCATTGTTAACTGCACGCCGCTCGGGGGATGGAATCAGCCCGGCAGATTGCCAATTCCTCCACAAACACCCATTGGCCCAACCACCGTCTATTACGACCTGAACTATAATCGCCCCAACCGCGCTGTTGAGTTTGCCCGTATGCATGGCTGTATCGCTATCGATGGTTCTTCCATGTTGATAGCACAAGGGATCAAAGCATTTGAAATCTGGACCGGCAAGACCGTCCCCTTTGAGCCGATCTGTAATGCGGTCTTTGAGAAGAAATCATGACCAGGCCACCGACCAAACGTCACATCGCTCTGGTTGGGTTTTCCGGTTCCGGGAAATCTACGGTCGGACCATTGGTTGCAAAGAAACTGAAACTCAAATTCATCGACACCGATCAACAGATCGAACGCCGCGCCGGTTTGTCAGTTGCCGATATATTTGCCAAAAGGGGAGAGCCGTCTTTTCGACGTCTGGAGCGTGCAGAAGTCCGCAGCGCGTGCGAGTCACGAAAGTCGTCCGTGATTGCACTGGGTGGCGGCGCCCTGCTGGACCCCGGTAATCAAAGAGTGGTCGTTCAAAATGCCGTCGTCATCTATCTGAGATGTTCGCATCGTGAACTGATGAGACGACTTGTCTCAAAAGCTGACCGCCCGCTACTGCGCGGCGCCCGTCCGATTCTCGAAAGCAGAGTCCGAACTCTGATGACCGCCCGCCTCCCCGGGTACCGGCACGCCGATTTTGCGATTTCCGTTTCCACCAGGAGCACGAGTGAGATTGTTGCGACAATCCTCAAGAGAATCGAGAAGTACCATGGCACTCATTGATCTGAATCTCGACCATCGCGGTTACCCGATCCAGATCGTCAAGCGCGATCGCGGAGAACTCGCCCGCCTGATTCGCTATGTCCCGCACAACCGGTTGTTCGTCATTGCCGATGCCACCGTCTGGGCGCTCCACGGAAAGACACTGGGCAAATCGATGAATCTGACCAAGGCTTCGACGCCGTTCGTGCTACCTGTCTCCGAGAAGTCCAAGTCTTCCTCCACCGCTCAGCAGATTCAGGATTATCTGCTTGGACAGAAGATCTGCCGCGATGATCTCATCGTGGCGGTCGGTGGGGGAGTGACCTCCGACCTCGTCGGCTTTGCCGCCGCGACCGTCTTGCGCGGTGTACGATGGGGGGTTGTCTCTACCAGTTTGATGGGGATGGTCGATGCTGCTATTGGCGGCAAGACCGGCGTCAATCATGCGGGAGGCAAGAACCTGATAGGCGCCATCTGGCAACCATCGTTTGTCTATGCAAATATCTCACACCTCGCCACCCTCCCAACCCCGGAACTGGTTTCTGGTTTTGGTGAAATCCTCAAATATGCCGGCCTCACTGGAGGTCCGTTACTTGAGGAAACCGACCGGTTCCTGACCGAAGGTGACTTCGCTGACTCTTCCGCTCTTTATCGCCTGGTTTCCGCCGGCGCAGCTCTGAAGGCTCAAATTGTCGCCGAAGATGAGCGTGAATCCGGCGCGCGGATGTTCCTGAATCTCGGCCACACATTTGGCCATGCTGTTGAACATGCCGCCGGATTCGGCCGCATTCTCCATGGTGAAGCTGTCATCGTTGGCCTCGTCGGTGCTCTGGCTCTGAGCTCCCGCATGAACTCCAGCCAATCCAAAGAGCTCGTCTACTACCGCCACATGGTGGAGCAGGCCCTTCGACTCGTCCCCCACGTCAGTGTCAAAGAGGCACAGGTCGTGGCCGCCATGCAATCGGACAAGAAACGGAAGAACTCCGCATTGCAATTTGTGCTCTTGAAAAAGCCCGGAAAGGCATATATTTGTCGCACCGCGACACCGTCGGACATCCGGCAGTCAGTTGCGGAAATGTTACGTCAATACCAGGCCCTTGGAGGAACCGATGCCCCGCATTCTCGTCGTTAATGGACCCAACCTGAATCTGGTCGGAACACGCGAACCGGAAGTATACGGTTCTATACCGTTCGAAGAACTCAACTCCCGCCTGAGCGCTCTGGCCGCTGATCTCAAACTGGAGATTTCGTTCTTCCAGTCCAACCACGAAGGTGCCCTCATTGACTATATCCAGAAGGAAGGACCCGCCGCCCATGGCATGATCCTCAATGGCGGAGCCCTGACGCACTATAGTTACGCCCTCCGCGATGTCATCAGCGCTGTCGGAATACTCACTATCGAAGTCCACATGTCCAACATCCATGCCCGCGAGGACTTCCGCCAGAAATCCGTCACTGCGCCGGTCTGCCAGGGCCAAATATCCGGTTTTGGCTTTTACGGTTACGCCATGGCGCTGTCGTTCTTTGCCGACACCTCGTCCGAAGCGTAACTGCCTTCATTGACCGAATCTAATTCGCCCAATCACTAAAGGGATTGTGCCCCGCCTTTGCACCCCTTACTATTACCCCTCGCCGGGCGGTAGTGGCCCGACGAGCCGAATATGGAAAACAGCGTACAGACCAACTCAGATCGGATAACTTCCGGCCCCATCACCGGTGCAGTATTCCATTTGGCCATTCCCGTAGTCCTCGGTATGCTCATGGAGATTGCCCTCTCTGTGACCAACTTTTTCTGGGTGGGTCGACTCGGTCCCGCCGCGCAGGACGCCATCACCAGTTCCATGGTCGTCCATTGGACCGCCTTCGCCACGCTCTCGATTATCACTATTGGACTAACAGCTCTTGTGTCGCGTCACACCGGTGCCAGGGAACCTGATCAGGCAGCCTACTACGTCCGCCAGGGAATCTGGATGTCCCTGTTTCACGCCTCATTCATGGTTGTGCTCGGCATCTCGCTCACACCGACTCTCCTCAAATTCATGCAGACCGGTCAAGAAACCACGGCAATGGCGCTCCCATACCTCTACATCTTCTTCATCGCCATTCTGCCGATCGCCATTGCCGAAGCTCTCTTCGCCGCCTTCCGCGCTGTCGGCGATACCCGCACTCCGATGTGGATCATGGGAACCACTGTTGTCGTTAACATGATCCTGGATCCGGTACTCATCTTCGGCCTCGGTCCATTCCCCGAGTGGGGAGTCAAAGGAGCCGCGGTTTCCACACTGATTTCAGTCACCCTCGCGTGCATTCTGATCTCATCAAAGGTGATGAAGGGGAAACTCGGGTTCAGCCTCACGGGATGGTTCAAACAGCGCCCGGATTTGTCAGCCATGCGTAAAATCGCCAAGATCGGCGCACCGATTACCACCCAGGCGATCACGTTTATCGTCGTCTACTGGTTTCTCATTCGCATTGTCCACCAGTATGGCGAAGCTGCCGGCGCCGCTATGGGAATCGGCAACCGCATGGAATCAATTTCCTACCTGACCTGCTCCGGCTTCTCCATGGCCGCTGCCACCTTGGTAGGCCAGAACCTCGGTGCCAAAAATCCGGCTCGCGCCGAGCGCTGTGCCTGGATCTCCGTCAGCATGGCCATTCTCGTCACTCTGGTTATTGGCGCGATTTATGTCGTCGTCCCCGGTCTGATCTCCGGCATATTCACCAACGACCCCCAGGTACATAAAATCGCATCAGATTATCTCATGATCCTCGGACTCTCTCAGTTCACGATGGCGATCGAGATCGTCCTCGAAGGCTCCTTCAGTGGCGCAGGGGACACCATGCCTCCGATGCTGGTCAGCATTCCCGGCGCCGTAATGCGCGTGCCGCTGGCATATTATCTCTGCTTTGACCTCAATTGGGGCATTAACGGTGTCTGGTGGACGCTCACTATCACAACTACCCTCAAAGCTGCCGCGCTGGCGCTCTGGTTTCGACGTGGGAAATGGAAACTAAAGAAGGTCTGATATTGGTTGACGGTATCTGCCTTCCAGTCGTACCTTTTCTCAATGTCGCACATGGCCATAGCAACAATACTGAGTGAATCAGACCACGCCGCACCAACCGGTCATCCGGAGAACGCCCGGCGCCTCGAACCGATCGCCCGTGAATTCGAACAACGATTGGCAACTGGCCGGCTTATCCCTTTGACTGTCACGCAGCACGGCCTCGACCCTATCCTTCGAATCCACACCAAACAGCACGTAGATTCGATCAGAACTTCGCGCCATGGCTATCTCGATGGTGACACCTACGTCACCCCTACATCCTTCTCCGCGGCCTGCAATGTTGTCGACGCCTGCCTGTCCGGTGTAGATGCCATCATGACCGACCAGACCAAACAGGTCTTCATATTGGGCCGCCCCCCGGGACACCATGCTCCAGCCGACCGCGCCATGGGCTTTTGCCTGCTTAACAATGTCGCCATCGCCGCCCAGTACGCCATCGACCAATTCAAACTGAACCGAGTAGCGATTGTTGATTTCGACGTTCACCACGGCAATGGCACGCAGGCAATTTTCTACGACCGTGCCGACCTGTTCTTTTGCTCCACCCACCGCGTCCCTTTCTATCCCGGCACCGGTTACCCCAACGAAACGGGGGAGGGAAGAGGCACCGGCTTCACACTCAATTCCCCTCTGATGGCTGGTGATGGAGACAAAGAAATACTACTAGCCGTTACCGATTCATTTCTGCCGGCTCTCGCTGCATTTCAACCCGAACTGCTTATTGTCTCAGCCGGTTTCGATGCGCACTTGTCCGACCCCCTCGGTGGTCTGTCGGTTTCATCTGACGGATTCCGCCGGATCGGCACACTTCTGCGCGACTTTGCCATCAGGCACTGCTCCGGCCGCATCCTGTCCGTTCTCGAAGGTGGCTATGATCCCCAGGGAAATCTGAATGCTATTACCTCTTATATAGAAGGTTTACAATGACTCCGACTTCATCCAAATATGTCCGGTTCTCCTATTCGGGGACAACGCATCCGTTATATGGCCTCCTCGACGGTGACAAAGTCTCCGCCATCAGCGCCGCACCCTGGCTCGATCGCCATTCCACCGGCGAGACTTTTCCGCTGTCCAAGATCAAACTGCTCGCTCCGGTCGAACCGTCCAAGATCGTCTGCATCGGCCTGAACTACCACGCCCATGTCGAAGCCTCCTTCTCAGCCGACAAGGCCCCGGACTATCCGCTGATCTTCTTGAAACCGCCGTCGTCGATCATCGGACCCAACGAAAAGATTATCCATCCACCCGCCTCCGAACGAGTGGATTACGAAGCCGAACTCGGAGTGATAATAGGGAAGACCGCCAGCCACGTTTCCGCCGCCGATGCCGAGCAGTACATCTTTGGCTTCACCTGTGTCAACGATGTCACCGCCCGCGACCTGCAGAAGAAAGATGGTCAGTGGTCCCGCGCCAAAGGGTTTGACACTTTCTGCCCCGTCGGCCCATGGATCGTCGATTCATTGAACTGGAAAGATGTGCTGGTCGAGGGTATCCTCAACGACACCGTCATGCAATCCGGCCGGACTTCTCAAATGATCTTTAACATCCCATTCCTGATCAGCTATATCTCGGCGGTCATGACGCTCCATCCGGGCGACTTGATCTCCACCGGCACACCCTCAGGTATTGCTCCGATGAAGCCCGGTGACAGAATTGATGTCAAAGTGGAAGGAATAGGCACGCTCTCCAACTCAATGGCCTGACCCAACTGGCAACTGTTGTGAACGAGTTGTGTAGAACTGTTACGAAATGTTGATCACACACGGAAAGATTTGCCCATAGTGACTGAGCGACTGTATTACCGCGATCCTGCGCTTCTTGAATTCGACGCCACCCTGCTTGAGCAGAAAGACTCAGGCGGCAGGATCGCCGTGCGTCTGGATCGCTCCGCTTTCTACCCAACCTCAGGCGGCCAGTCATTCGATCTTGGTCTGATTAACGATGTACCGGTAGTCGAGATTCTCGAGTCCGATGACGGCGAAGTGTGGCACATCCTGGAGAAGTCTCCCGGTTCGCCCGGCACAAAAGCCCATGGCCGCGTCGACCCCACCCGCCGCCTCAAGAATCGTCAACAACACACCGCCCAGCACATCCTGAGCGCGCTGTTCGTGCGAGACTGCAATCTCGAAACGGTTTCCGTGCACCTTGGTGACGACTACGGCGCCATTGAGCTCAATACAACTGCTGTCGAAGCCGACCGTCTCCAGAAGATCGAACTTGCTGCCAACCAGATCATATTCGATTCTGTCCCAGTGGAAATTTTGTTCGCCGAAGGGGATGAGCTCTCCCGGATCCCGCTGCGAAAACCACCCGATCGCACCGGCGTGATTCGCATCATCCGGATTGGCGACCTCGACTGGTCCGCCTGTGGCGGCACACACTGCAACTCAACGGCGCAAGTTGGGCTGGTTAAAATCATCGGTACCGAGAAGATCCGTAGTCACTTGCTCGTCAAATTCCTGTCAGGAATGCAGGCAGTGCAGGACTATGCCCTTCGCTTCAAGATTACCGATACCCTTTCCCGCACATTGACCTGCGCGGTAAGTGACCTTCCCGGCATATTTGAATCTCAGTCCAATGACAACAAGGCGCTCCGCAAAGATGTCTCCGCCCTCCAGAAGGAACTCCTTCCCATCCACGCAGCCAAGCTCGCTCAGACGGCAGAAACGTCAGGTCGATTCAAAGTCATTGCCTTCGAAAGCACCGCGGACGCCCAGATCGCCGGCCAGCTGACCGCTCTTGTCGCCGACGCCATCGATGGCATCGCCCTTGCCGTTGCCGATGGAAGATTGCTACTCGCTGTATCGGCCAACACTCAACTTCATGCCGGCGACCTCGCCAAGCAGCTTGGTACTCAATTGGGATTCAGAGGTGGCGGCAGTAATCGTCAGGCTCAACTCGGCGGTGCGGACCCAAAGAAACTTCAGGAATACACACACCAACTACAGGCGCTCATTCCACATGCGTAAACACGGCGCCTGGTTTCTCTTTCTGATTCTGTTTTCACCGTGGGCGACCACAGCACGGGCGCAGGGAAAACCTGACAACACTATTATCCTCGAGCACTCCGATATCCTCGAAGTTGTCATGGCTCCCAACCAGGACACCACCTTTGTCGTGGGCTCCGTCCGATTCCGCACCGAATCCGGCACGATCGTCTGTGACTCCGCCATCTGGCTGAAAGGGAAGAGGGTCAAGCTCAAAGGACGTGTCGTCGTCGATGACAACGAATACCGCCTCACTGCTGATTCCGCCGATTACAATCTGCTGACCGGCGAGGCCCTCGCCCGTGGCTCCTACGTCGAACTCTGGTCTCGCCCCGATTCCCTCTTTGCCGTCGGCAAACAGGCATTCTATGACCGCAACCACAAGTTCTTCTATATGGAAGACCGTCCAACCCTCTACATCCGCTATCCGGATACAGCCTCAATGATCGAAGTTGTTTCCGACTTGCTTGAATACGACGGCCTTGCCCGCCGCGCCCAGGTAAGCGGCAATGTTGAGATCAGTTCCAAAGCAATGAAAGCCTCCAGTGGTTGTGCCGTATTTCATCCCCAGGACAACAGCGTTGACCTGTTCGAGCGTCCCGTTCTCAAGCGAGGACAGTCAATTATCTCAGGCGCCTTCATCGGCATCACCTCGATTGGAAAACTGCTCAGCCGAATCGATGTAATTGATTCCGCTCGGGGTGATTTCAAAGAACCGATCGACTCGCTCAAGGGCTACTTTGATCAGTCCACCCTGACCGGCAAACGAATCATCTTCGATTTCGACAACGGCCTCTTGAATACCGTCACCTCAAGCGGCCAGGCCTATTCCTGGTACTATCCCACCAGCCGCGGATCGACCGAGAAGAACGAGAACTCCGTTTCAGGCGACACCATCAAATTTGCCGTCCAGGATGAACGGCTCCAGGCCGTGACCGTGATCGGCGGCTCCATGGGTTCCTATCTGAACTCCAAAACCACCGTGAAGGACTCACTCCTTCAGACCAAGACCGACACGATCGACTACCATGCCCATACCATTACCTATAGTCTTGGAGATTCCACTATTGCCTTGCGCGATGGCTCTCATGTCACGTCCGGCACCATGGCTCTTGATGCCCACAGGATTCTCTTTGATACCCGTACCAAGATCGTCAAAGCCTATTCTGCCGATATTCCCCACGAAGATTCCCTTCATCACGACACGACACTGACCAGCCGCCTCCAGCCCAATACAATCCCGGTGGTGCTTAAAGACAAATCGGAGGAGCTGTTCGGGGACTATCTTGAATATTCTATCGATACCCAAAAGGGACGTGTCGTCCAATCCAAGTCCAAATACGAGACCGGCTTTTATTACGGCGAATCGGTCTTCCGCGCCAACAAGCGGGTGTTCTACGTGGACAACGGCCGTTACACCACCTGCGATGCCGATGAACCGCACTTTCACTTCTTCTCCAAGCACATGAAATTGATCGAAGGGGAGAAGCTGATCGCCAAGCCGGTCATCTTCAATATTGGCAGACTTCCCATTCTCGCCTTGCCGTATTACGTCTTCCCGCTCAAGAAGGGCAGACACAGCGGCATCCTCCCGTTCCGGTTTGGCAATTTCCAGCAGGGGGAGAGGTATATCGAGAACGTCGGCTATTACTGGGCAGCTTCGGACTATTGGGATCTGCAGGGTTCGCTCGGCTATATAGAGAAAAGCAGCTCGCTGACTCTCAAGTCTGTGCTTAACTACAACAAGCTCTATGCTTTCAACGGAAATGTCAGCGCCCAGGTTACTCGCCAGACACTCTATAGCTATGTTCGCGATAAGTATGCACGCGAAGAAACCGGCAGCCGCTATGTCGTCAGCGCTTCGCACACTCAGCAAGTGACCCAGTCGTTCTGGCTCTCCGGAAATGGCCAATACCAGTCTGATCCCCGCTATTTCACGGATCTGTCCACCAATGTCGCCGATCGCCTTAACCGCGTCGTCAAATCAAACCTGAATTTCCGTAAGGCTTTGAGCAAACGCGTGCTGTTATCAGGTGCATTCTCGGCCGAAGATCAGCTCGACAACGGTACCCGCACTGTCCAATTCCCGAGCCTGTCATTATCAGTCCCGCCCCTCAAGCCATTCGGTTCGGGAAAACTCGATGAAAATGGTCTGACCAAGCCGCGCTGGTACAACAGCCTCTCCATCCAGTACACCAACGGCTTCCTGCATTACTGGAATCGCAATACGATAACTCCGCCGCCGGTGACAGTGGATACCATCACCACCACCTTTCCGTCGACGTACTCTCGCAGAGAGTACGATCGCTTCAATCACGGAGTCTCGATTCAGTTTCCCCAGACCGTGGCCAAATATTTCGTGTTCAATCCCAACGCCAATTACAGTGAGAATCTGTTCAAGATCTATGGCACCGATCAGAGTCAGACCGCCGGTTTCCAGACGTCGTCCGGTTACCGAACTTACGCCGCCAACATTGGAGCCAATCTGTCCACTACCATTTATGGAACAGTCGCTCCCAACTTGTTCGGCCTGACCGGACTCAGGCAAGTGCTGACTCCACTGGTAGGGTACACGTTTACCCCGAAGACTGCCCGGCACAAAGCCCAGGCCGCCTTTGTCGGTGCATCAGCCGGCTCCGACCGGCAATCTCAGAGCCTTTCAATTTCACTCACCCAGCTCTACCAGGCTAAAGTCCGACATGGCGACGGGGAAAAGGCCCTCGACCTGCTGTCGCTCACATCGAGTGCAGGTTACGACTTTCAGGCGGACTCCCTCCGGTGGTCGGATATTTCCACCAGATATCAGTCCAATATCCTCCCAAGGGTCAGCGTCAGCGGTGACTTCACCCACAGCTTCTATCGCGATGGTTCCTCCAAGCCGCGCTATCTGAATCCTGTCCTGACCTCTTTCAGCTTCAATACGTCGTTCGAAATCAACGGATCCCACTTCCTGTTCGACGAAGGCAAGACGCTCAAGAAGGGAGCAGATTCCGCCTCGCAGATATCCTGGGCACAGACCGCCGGCCACCCCGGTTCCGGTACGCCCGGGCCTGCCCCAAGCGGCTCGCCATGGTCGCTCTCGGTTCAGTACAGCTACAACCAGCGCGGTATTGGCCACGACTTCCATAAGAGCTCATTTTTGACCTGGGGAATGCATTTCAATCTGACCTCGACCACCAGGATCTCATATAGCCAGTCGTTTGACCCGGGAACCGGTTCGACCGTCTACAACAGCGTTTCTATCAGCAAGACCATCCACTGCTGGTCCGGCTACCTGACCTGGGTCCCCTATGGTTCAACCCGAGGCTGGGCATTTTCGCTCTATGTCACCGCCATCCCGGCCATCAAGATCGACAACTCCCAGAGTGTGGTCAGTTCCTCTCTCTCCCAATTCCGCTAGTCGCACACCGCTTTTATTGTTGACAACCTGACCTCCTGATTGTCCCTTTGGAGTGCAAATTGCCAGGAAAGCAACAACTACAAGGCGAAGGGAATCAAGCCATGACCAAAGAGGAAATGATCGCGATCATGTCCCGCGAATCAGGGATATCCAAGCGACAGGCCGGAGTGGCCCTGCAGGCATTTATGGCCGGCGTGACCGTCCAGCTGAAGAAGGGGAAGAGAGTCAGTTTCTCCGGATTTGGTACATTTACCATCAGCAAACGGAAAGCTCGTGCCGGACGCAATCCCCGCACCGGCGCCATGATCACTATTCCGGCCACCAAAGTCCCGGTCTTCCGGGCTGGGGCCAGACTCAAAGCGGCCATCAAAAAGTAGGCCCAGAGCCAGGTTATGACGACAGGCAGGCCTCCCGGTTCTGCCTGTTTTTTTATTTTGTTTATAATTGCATTTTTCCGCTCAGGTAGCGACTTTTCCGCCCACAATGGCCGCAAAGAAAAAATCATCCCATAAGGGCCGCAAGACGATCGGGCTCATCCTGATCCTTTTGGCCGCGTTCGTGCTGGTCGCGCTTATCACCCATCTCCCGATGGATGACTCCCGCATCCAGGGACAGGTCGATGCCCAGGTAAAGGTCTTTGACCTCCACATCGGCAACAAGGCCGGTCTGCTCGGTGCCTATGTCTCTTACCTGCTCTTTGTCCTCATGGGCTGGCTCGCTTTCTTCATTCCAGTCGGACTCGTATCCATCGCTCTCAATCTCCTCTCCGAGGAGTTCGCTCAGAAATACAAAATCCGCGCCGTCTTCCTCTTTGTCATCGCTCTCTGTGCCACCATAATGGCCAATGTCCATGCGGTCACTGCTATCTCAGATACCAACTATCCGGACTTCATCGGCGGTTACATAGGGGAGATGCTCAGCAGGCTCTTCGTCCGAATTGTCGGTGACCTCGGCGCCTATATCATCCTTGGCGGCATCATTGTCATTCTCCTGGTTCTCTATACCGTCATCACACCGTTCCTGCTGGGCCGCTTGCGAAAGACCAATGTCGCCCCACTTAAGAAAGCGGCCAAATCACCGATCGGATGGTTCAAGTCATTGAGCGCACTCTGGCCTTTTGGCAAGAAGCAGGAAACTGACGACAGCGACGAACCTGCCCCTGAAGTCGAGCGCTCCGTCCGCGCCGCTATTTCACGCGCAGTCGACACCGCCGAACAGGAAGAGCCGGTCCGCTCTCAGGCAGACCTGTTCGATGATGGCTCTGAAAAATCTACCAAACGCCGCAGCACCCTCAAGAAAGCGGCTGAGCCGATTCATATTTCCAATTTCAACTACAAGTACCCCGGTACCGACTTGCTCGATGCCGTCGAGAACCCCGGCCCGAGTGTTTCCACCGAAGAACTCAACGCCACTTCCAAAATGCTCAAGGACACCCTCGAGATATTCGGCGTCACGATCGAAGGAAACATCGACCGCTATCCCGGACCGATCATCACGCGCTATGAATTCAAGCCCGGTGTAGGGATCAAGGTCAACCAGATCGTCAACCTCTCTGACGATCTCGCCCTGGCCCTCAAAGCCCGTCAGATTAGAATCATCGCCCCGATCCCCGGCAAGGCCGCCGTCGGAATCGAGATACCAAACCGTCTGCCTCAGAAAGTATTCCTGCGCGAGATACTCGAATCCGATGAATTCAAGGACCCGCGCATCCGCCTGCCGCTTGCCTTCGGCAAGACCACATCCGGTAAACCGTTTATCGCCGACTTGGCCCGCATGCCTCACCTTCTGATCGCTGGTGCCACCGGCTCCGGTAAATCGGTCTGCATGAACGTACTGATCACGTCGCTGGTCTACCGCATGCACCCAATGCAGATTCGGTTCATCTTCGTCGATCCCAAAATGCTCGAACTCTCGGTCTACCAGGGCCTCCCACAACTGGGTCGACCGGTCGTCACCACCGCCCGGCAGGCCGAAAAAGTGTTCGCCGATGCTGTCGTGGAAATGGAAAACCGCTATCGCCGACTCGCCACCGCCGCAGTGCGAAATATCGAAGACTTCAACCGCAAACAGGCTAAGGAAGAGGACAAGCTTCCGTATATCATCATCTTTGTCGATGAACTCGCTGACCTGATGATGTCCTCACAGTCCGCCCGTTCGGAAATGCTGATCACCCGCCTGGCTCAGATGGCCCGTGCCGTCGGTATCCATCTCGTTCTGGCTACGCAGCGGCCGTCGGTCGATGTTATCACCGGCCTCATTAAGGCTAACTTCCCGGCCAGAATAGCATTCCAGGTCGCATCTAAAGTAGATTCTCGGACCATTATCGATGCCAACGGTGCCGAAAAACTGCTCGGGAACGGCGATATGCTTTTCCTTAGTACTGGCCAGCCGGAACCGACACGCATTCACGGCGCCTACTTGTCATCTGATGAAACCGACCGCATTGTCGCCTCTATCCGCGATCAGAAGCTCCCCATGCTTACCCTTCAGGGAATCACCCAGACTACTGCCGAAGCTGCCGAGAACGAGGGAGTGGATATGGGCGACCCGCTGTTCCGTGAGGCGTGCGAAGTGGTCGTTCGCCACAAACAGGGCTCGGTCTCCTTGCTCCAGCGCCGTCTCGGTATCGGCTACCAGCGTGCTGCCCGCCTGATCGACAAACTCGAAGAGGCCGGCATCGTTTCCCCGTTCGATGGTTCCAAAGCGCGCGAAGTTATCGTCGATAAGAACTATCTCGACACCCTCTTCGGACCTGCCGCCAATGCCGGTAAGGCCGAATCCACACAGAACTAACCCCACGGATCTCCGTAGAAGGTATATGGATATGAAGCACTTACTTTGTATTGCTCTGCTTGCCGGCGGTTCCGTGTTCGGTGCAGATCGGAAGTCCGACCCCTTCCAGAAGATCAAAGACCAGTTGGCCTCAGCCCCTTGTATCTCCATCGGATTCGTCAGCATCCTTGAGTCCGACATCTTCAAATCGGTCGATACAACCATGGGAACAGCCTACTTTTCCCGCGATGGCCGCTATTTAGTTAAACTCGGCGATGATATGTACCTCTCCGATAACCACCACAGGTACAGCTATACCCCTGCCAATAATCAGGTTATCATCCAAAAGACCGACTCTTCAGGCTCCGACGCCAAAGAGCTGTTCTACATTACCCGCCTTGACGAATGGTACGAAACGGCTATACTTACCCCGGACAAGGAATACAAACTGACCCGCAAACCGGGGAGCGTTGGCTCACTGCCGGATTCTCTGCGGGTTACAATCGACAAACGTAAGGGACGTATCGCCAGAATCAGCTATTTCGACGAGAACGATGAACCGGTCAGTCTGGTACTGCTCCAGGAGTCGTTCCCGGCAGCTTGCGATGACGCTCGGTTCGTCCCGCGCTTTCCCGATTCGGTCGAAACCGTCAAAATGTAACCCATGCGCTTTTTTGTTCAGAAACTCGGCTGCCCCAAAAATGATGTCGACGCCGACTACATTTCCGCGCGCCTGATTCACGAAGGACACGAGCCGGTCACCGATCCGGATCAGGCCGAATCGATCATCGTCAATACCTGCGGCTTCATTCTTCCCGCCAAAGAAGAATCAATCAACGAGATCCTTCGCCTCGGTCAGCTCAAGAAATCCGGCCAGCTCAAGACTCTCTATGCTACTGGATGTCTGACCCAGCGCTATGGCGATGATCTCCTTCAGGGCATTCCTGAACTCGATGGTGCCTTCGGTCATGGCGCCCTCGATTCCATCGCCCGCGCCGTCACCGGCAAGGAACACCTCGAAAAGACCGTCAAGATCGAGTCCCGCAAACTCGGCTACCTGAGCTGGAAAGACCGCTACATCTCCGATCACTATCCCTATTCATACCTGAAGATCTCCGATGGCTGTGATCGCGCCTGCACCTACTGTGCGATCCCGCTCATGCGCGGAAAATTCCGCTCCCGGCCACTGGAATCAATTATTCGCGAAGCCACCTATCTTGCCGCCCATGGCAAGAAAGAGATCATATTAGTGTCCCAGGAAGCCACCATGTGGGGATACGGTCTCGACAACTCCCAGACTATCATCGATCTGCTCAAAGCGCTCGAGACGGTGGAGGGGATCGAATGGATTCGCCTGATGTACCTCTATCCGGCCGCACTCACTACCGAACTGATTGACTACCTGCTCGCGGACAACAGGGCTCTCCCATATTTCGACCTGCCGTTCCAGCATATCAGCGAGTCAGTCCTCACCTCCATGCGCCGCAGAGTTGACAAGAACGATATCGAACGCCTCCTCGGATATATCCGTTCCACCGGCAAACCTGCGACTCTACGTACGACCTTCATTGTCGGATTTCCGGGGGAGACCGATCAGGATTTCGACGAACTCATGGAGTTTACGCGCAAATGGCAATTCGAACGTATGGGTGTGTTCACTTATTCCCCCGAAGAGGGAACCCCCGCCGAACAGATGGACAAGCAGATCTCAGAAGAAATAAAGTCGCAACGCATGGATGCGTTAATGACCCTCCAGCAGGAGATTGCATTCGAACAGAATCAGAAGCTTGTTGGTTCGAAAATTGAAGTTGTAATCGACGCGATCGATGCCGATGGTATGGCAGTGGCCCGCTCCAAAGCGGACTGCCCGGATATTGATCAGGAACTGTTCATTTCCGGCTCGGACCTGACTCCGGGCACAATCTGCACAGTGCTGATTGAATCCGCCGAAGGTTATGACCTCAAGGGTTCCGTGGTGAAGGAGAACCTATGATACATATTGAAAAACTTGGCGTCTATCTCTCGCGACCCGTCGCGTTTGTCATGGTCCTGATTTATCTCGTCCAGTCCGGTCTGTTAGTCTATCTGGTCAAAGATAAATTCGATCTTGAAAAACAGGTCTCGTACCAGCAGAAGCGCATCGCTGAACTCGAAGAGAAACTCCAACTCTACAAGGTCATTGAAGATTTTCAGATTGGATTCAATCAGGACGAAGTCGGCAAGCTCACCAGCGTTATCTACAGTGAGAGCAAGAAGTATCATTACGACCCGCTCTTTCTCGTATCCGTCATTCTGACTGAATCCACCTTCAAGAAGCGCCAGGTCTCCGACAGCGGCGCGATCGGACTCATGCAACTGCTGCCTGCTACAGGTCGCTCCATGGCCCCGCGTGCCGGAGTTGACTGGCAGGGGACCGGCACACTTAACCTGCCGGAGGCGAACATAAAGATTGGTTCCTTCTACCTTTTCCAGTACATTTTGAAGTACGGCGATGTCAAGAAGGCCCTCGTGGCGTATAATGTTGGCGAAACCAAACTTCGCGGTATGGAACAGGATAAGCGTCCGCTTCCGCGACAGTA
The DNA here is from genome assembly GCA_049290195.1 of Candidatus Zixiibacteriota bacterium. GTDB lineage: Bacteria > Zixibacteria > MSB-5A5 > GN15 > FEB-12 > FEB-12. The sequence continues at coordinate 12,337 of JBATNE010000178.1, read as the reverse complement.
TCTGGACAAAGTTCTGGGAACGTACAAGGAACTCAAGGAGAAATACCAGGCGTGAGAATACCGGGAAAAGCACTCTGTGTCGCAGCAGTAGCCCTCGCGGGCATATACATGTTCATTGGATGCGGGGGCAACAAGACCCAGGCACACCTGCCGGTCCGCGAACTCTTCCAGCAGGCCAAATTCAAATACGACCATAAGAAATATCTGTCGGCCATCGAGCTGTTCCAGTCGGTCGTCTATAACTACCCCGGCGAAACGATTATTGACACCGCCCAGTATTTTCTCGCTTTGTCCTACTTCGGCAATCATGACTATTCGTTGGCCGAGGCTGAGTTCAACCGCTACTTGCTGAACTACCCCACCTCTGCCTATGCTACTGAATCTCAAATGATGAAGGCGGTCTGTGCCTTTGAAGCAACCCCCCACCATTTTGGATTGGACCAGACTCAACTCGATGATGCCATTCGGCAGCTCGACGATTTTATCACCGATCATCCCGATGCGGAATCCACCGCCGATGCCAAAAAATATCTTGCCGCCGCCAGAGAGCGGCTGGCCCACAAGTACTACAATTCAGCCGTCACCTACGACCATATGGGTCAGTACGCTGCGGCCAAAGTCTATTACCAGAAAGTAATCGACGACTACACCGAAACGGAATTTGCCGCCCTCGCCGGTTATCATATCGCCGACGCCGAAATGCAACTCAAGCAGTTTGATGATGCCCGCAAGCGCTTCGAGACCTTTATACTGGTGTTCCCCCAGCACCCACTCGTCCCCAAGGCCGCGATAAAAGCGCGCGAGGCCGCCCTCAAGGGTGCTGTTGCGATTTACGATAAGGGAGACCTGAAGGCCGCCGGAGAGAAATTCTCACTGGTCCAAAAGGATTTTCCAGACTCCGACCAGGCTCGCAAAGCCGCCCAATATCTGGAGAAAATCCGCCGGCAGGTCCCGGACACTGCTCAGTCCCCCGATGCCAAGTCCTGAACTAGAGGGAAGCTGGGGCCTCTTCGGAGGAGCGTTCGACCCGGTGCATAACGGTCACTTGAACCTCGCCCGCGAGATCCTCCGCGTAAAACAATACACCGGCATTCTCTTCGTTCCATCATACAACCCTCCCCGCAAACGGGGGGGCTGCGTTGCGTCATTCGATGACCGCGTCGCCATGCTGCGGATCGCTCTTTCCGACACCCACAACTTCTTGATCTCGGAGATCGAACGGGAGTCCGATGCCCCCGGCTACACTCTCCTGACCGTCCGGGCCGTCAAAAAGAGATTCCCGAAGGCCACTTTCGAGTTTATCATTGGGGCGGACCTCCTGGGAGAACTCCCTGGATGGTACGAGACAGACGAAATCCTGAAGGAAATCCGCATCGTGGCCGGGTCACGCCCCGGAAGCGAGAGCAAAGTCCCCGACGGTTTTCCGAAAGGTTCGATCGAAGTTCTCTCGACCAGCCTCGTCAACCTGGCGTCATCGGATATCAGATCCCGGTTGCCCCATGACCTGCCGAGAGAGGAATTGCTCGCCATGGTGCCGTCCGCCGTGGCCGACTATATAGCGTCGCATGGACTGTATTTGTAATGGCTGAACGAAAAAGCATTTATCTCATCGATGGTTCCGCGGTCGTCTACCGCGCCTTCTTTGCCTTTATCCGCGCCCCTCTCATCAACGGCAAGGGAGAGAACACCTCAGCCACTTTTGGCTTTATCAACTCCATCCTGAAAGTCATCAAAGAAGAAAAGCCGGACTACCTTGCGATCGTGTTCGATACCAAACACCCCACCTTCCGTCACGAGCGATATACCGAATACAAATCCACCCGTGCAAAAATGCCCGATGAACTGGTCGAACAACTGCCCCGCATCCAGCAGGCTGTAAAAGTTCTCAATATTCCGTCGTTTGAAATGCCCGGCTACGAAGCCGATGACATCATCGGCACGATCGCCAAAGCCGCCGAAGCCAAGGGATTCGATGTCTGGTGTGTCACCGGAGACAAAGACTATTTCCAATTGGTCTCAGACAATGTCCACATCTACACCCCGCGCAAAGTTGCCGAGACCCCCGAGAAAATCGGAAGGGAAGAGGTCAAAGTAAAATTCGGCGTCTACCCGGAACAGGTTATCGAAAAGCTCGCCCTCATGGGGGACAGCTCGGACAATGTCCCCGGCATCCCCGGCATCGGCCCCAAAGCTGCTGAGACTCTGCTCGCGCAGTTTAGCACGGTCGAAGAGATCATTGCCCATGCCGACCAGATCCCGGCCAAGGGAATGCGCGAAAAGGTCATCGCCAACAGCGAATTGGCTCTGCTTTCCAAAGAGCTCGTTACCATCCATTGCCAGGTTCCGATTGAATTCGATATTGAGTCCCTCAAGCGCCGCGCCATTAACTACGAAGAAACCAAAGCCTTCATGCTTGAGATGGAATTCCGAAATTTGCTTCAGCAGCTGATTCCCGAAGCCGCCGCCGAACATGTCGCTCAGGAAGCTGAGCGTGCACAGAGAGAAAGCGACTACCGTACCATCGCCACTCTCCCTGAACTTGAAGAACTCGTCAAGCGCCTGCAGAATGCCAGAGAGTTGTCCATAGACACCGAGACCACCTCTGTCAATCCCTTGCTCGCGGATCTCGTCGGAATCTCCATTTCCGAAGCCCCCCGCACCGGCTATTACATTCCGGTAGGCCACAATGCCCTCGGGCAATCCAATATTCGCAAGGCCGATGCCCTTGCTGCCATCAAGCCGCTCTTTGAAAACAAGGCGGTCCAGAAATTCGGCCAGAATATCAAGTACGATTATCAGGTCCTGAAACGAAACGGCATCGATGTCAACCCAATTTCATTCGACACCATGCTCGCGTCCTATGTCCTCAGCCCCTCTGAGCGCCAGCACTCCCTGGACCATCTCGCCTTCAAGTACTGCGATCATCGTATGCAGCCCATCACCGAACTGATCGGCGCAGGGAAGAACCAGATCACCTTCGACAAAGTCGCGATCGACAAAGCTACATACTATTCAGTTGAAGACGCCGACTTCACCTATCGCCTTCGCGCCATTTTCGCCCCCAAACTCGAAGAGCAGAATCTGGCCAACCTGTACTACAACATCGAACTCCCGCTGATATCCGTTCTCGCTTCTATGGAAGCCGAGGGTATCAAGGTCGACACCGATTTCCTTGCTCGCCTCTCTACCGAGATGCAGGGGAGAATTGATGAATACACCAAACAGATTTACGAGATCGCCGGCGGGAAATTCAATATCAACTCCACCCAGCAGCTCTCGCACATCCTGTTTGAGAAACTCGGCCTGCCGACCAAAGGGAAGACCGCCAAGAAGACCGGCTTTTCCACCGATGTTACGGTCCTTGAAGAACTCGCGAATCTGCACGAATTCCCGCGCCTGATTCTCAAATTTCGCCAGCTCGGCAAACTGAAGAGCACCTATATCGATGCCCTCCCGGAACTGGTCAACCCCAACACCGGCCGCGTCCATACGACCTTCAACCAGACCATCGCCGCCACTGGGCGCCTGTCATCGACTGACCCCAATCTCCAGAACATCCCGATCCGCACCGATGACGGCCGCGAGATCCGCAAAGCCTTCGTCCCGCGCGACGCCGACCACATCCTGCTGGCCGCCGACTATTCCCAGATCGAACTTCGCATCCTGGCCCACTACTCCCAGGACGCCGCCCTGATCGATGCCTTCCACAAAGGGCAGGACATTCATAGTCGCACCGCTGCCGAGGTCTTCGATGTCCCCCTGGATCAAGTCACTTCCGAACAGCGCCGCACTGCCAAGACTTGTAACTTTGCTATTATCTATGGCGTGACCGCGTTTGGCCTCTCCCAACAGACCGGCCTGACTCGCGATGCCGCCCAGAAGTTCATCGACAAGTATTTCGAACGCTATCCCGGCATCCGCGGTTATATCGACGCCACCAAGAAATTCGCGGTCGAGAACGGCTACGTCACAACCCTCTTCAACCGCCGCCGCTACCTGCCGGAAATCGCCGACAAGAATTTCTCCGTCCGTTCTTTCGCCGAGCGCACTGCCATCAACACCCCAATTCAAGGGACTGCCGCCGATATCATCAAATTGGCCATGATCAAAATTCATAACGACCTCGCAGGCCTCAAATCTCGCATGGTCCTCCAGGTGCACGACGAACTCATCTTCGATGTCCACAAACCAGAGCTGCCCCAGGTGACCGAAATCGTCCGCAAAGGGATGGAGAAGGCCGCCAAACTCAATGTCCCGCTGATCGCCGACATCGGCTCGGCCGATAACTGGCTCGACGCCAAATAGCCCCCTGTCGGGCCGCCAAAAATCGCCTAAACTGCCCACTTGTTTCCCTAATCAAAATCCATTTACTTTCCAATATGATTATTGGACTGACCGGACAGATCGGCGCAGGGAAGAGCACCGCGGCCGAAATCCTCAAAACCTTTGGCGCCTTCGTCATCAATGCCGATGATATCGGCCGCACGGTAGTAGAGAAATCCCTCCCTCTCCGCCGTAATCTCGTCAAGGCCTTTGGACCATCCATCCTTGACCGCAAAGGGAACCTGAACCGCCGCAAGCTGGCCACACTCGCCTTCGCCACCCCCGAAGCGACCGCCAGATTGAATGCCCTGGTTCATCCACCTCTGATCAAACTGCTGGAGTCGCAAATCAAAGCCGCCACGAAGAAATACCCGGTCGTCATTGTCGACGCCGCCCTGCTCCTCCAGTGGCCGCTCTACAAGAAGCTCAATCAAATCGTTCTGATTGCCGCCCCGGAAAAGAACCGCCTCAAACGAATGACCGATCGCGGCATCTCCCTGACCGACGCCAAAGCCCGCCAGAAAGTCCAACCTTCTGCCAATGCCATGCGTCAGGCCGCCCACGTAGTCATTTCTAATAACGGCACCACCGCCGACCTCGCCGGCAAACTGGTCCTTTACTGGAATCGGTACGTGCTTGTGCGTTTAGCTCGAACTACCAAGCGCAAGACTCGTTAGCCAAACGCACGTATGCCAATCGTCAATTCCAAGACCGGCCGCATCCGCCTCGAAATAGACGGCGCCCAACTAATCGAACGTGCCAGAAGAATGCGCCTCCTCAATGAGGTAGCCCTTTATGCCGCCGGCTCCGGCCATTCCGGCGGGACGCTCGGCTTCATGGATATCGCCGCCGCACTCTACCTAAAGATCGCCAGGCATGATCCGGAGGATCCCTCGTGGCCCGACCGTGACCGCGTCGTCTGGTCTGCCGGACACAAAGCCCCGGCCCTTTACACCGCACTCCACATGAGCGGCTATTTCCCTCTGTCCAAACTGATGACCCTCCGGTCTCTTGGCTCTCCACTCCAGGGTCATCCGCATTGGCGTGATCTCCCCGGTGTGGAAATCTCCAGCGGTTCCCTGGGCCAGGGCGTCTCTGTCGCAGTCGGCATCGCACTCGCCGCCAAACTCGATCAGAAAGACTACCGCATCTTTGCCATCGCTACCGATGGCGAACAGCAGGAAGGCTCCGTTTGGGAAGCCGCCATGTCCGCCTCTCACCACAAACTCGACAACCTCATTTTCCTCATTGACCAGAACCGGTTGCAAATCGATGGTCCTGTTTCCGATGTCATGAACATCGAACCACTCGTTGACAAATACCTCGCCTTCGGTTGGCACGTCATCTCTGCCGATGGCCACAATATGGCTGAGATCGTCTCGGCTCTCGACACAGCTCGCAACCACAACGAAACCGGCAAACCGGTTGCAGTCATATTCCAGACGATCAAGGGGAAGGGGGTCAGCTTCATGGAAAACGTCGTCGGCTGGCACGGCAAACCCCCAAACCATGAACAACTCCAGGCCATCCTTACTGAACTTGGCGATTCACCCCACGACGAGCCATGGCGCCCCCATGCCGATTTAGCCCTGATGAATCGGGCTATCCGGACTGAGATCATTCATGGAGACATGCCCAAATTCTCCGTTGACTACTGGTGGAATGAAACTGAAACCATGAAAGTCGACATGCAGCCAACTCGCAAAGGATTCGGTAATGCTCTCGACCTATACGGCGACGATCCCCGCATTGTCTGTCTCGGCGCCGATATTTCCGATTCAATTTGCATCTCAGATTTCTACAAAGCGCACCCGGAACGGAAGAACCGCTTTATCTCTGTAGGTATCGCCGAACAGAACGGAACGACTATCGCCGCCGGACTCGCCAAGGAAGGGAAGATCCCCGTCTTCGGCACTTACGGCGTCTTCGCCTCCTCTCGCAACCTCGATCAACTCAGAGTATCGGTCTGTTACTCGAATCTGAATGTCCTTATCGCCGGTGCCCATGGCGGGATTTCGGTCGGGCCCGATGGTGCCACTCATCAGGAGCTGGAATCCATGTTCCAAATCTGCGGCCTCCCCAACATGCATATGGGAATTCCGTGCGATATTATCGAAACCGAAAAGATGACTCGCGCCATGCTCTTCGATGTCGTCGGCCCCAAATATCTTCGGTTCGCCCGCGAAGCCACTCCCGTTGTTACCAGGCCCGATACTCCGTTTGAATTCGGTCAGGCGAACGTTTTTCGTTTCCGCAGGACAGCAGACACGTTCGCCGAAGCCTTTTCTGTTACACTTGCCCGTGACCACCAAAACGAGGGAGAAGCAGTCACCATCATCTCCTGCGGCCCTGAACTGGCCGAGGCTCTCCGCGCCGCGTACATCCTCAAGTCCGATTTCAACCTCGAAACCCGTGTCCTCAATATGCATACGGTCAAGCCGATGGACCGCACGGCAGTTCTGCGCGCCGCTGGCGAAACGCAGCTTGTGCTGACGGTCGAAGAACACCAAATTGGCGGGCTTGGAAATCAGGTCGCAGCCATTATATTGACTGATAAGTCGCTGACCGCTAGACCGCTCTTCGACATGATCGGGATCCCGGATCGTTTCGGCGAATCCGGCGAACCCTGGCAGTTGATCCGCATGTTTGGTCTGGCGGCAGAACATATCGCAGAACGTGTGAAAGTTATTTTGAATTTGTAATAGAGGTTTCGCATGCAATACACAGACCGCGTCGCTCGACTCGAATCCGAAGGTGCCTTTGTCGTACTGGCCAAAGCCAAAGCGATGGAACGTGCCGGAAAATCAATTATCCACCTCCAGATAGGTGAACCGGATTTCGATACCCCCAAGAACATCACCGAAGCCGCCATTAAAGCTATGCGCGATGGTCAGACCCACTACGCACCATCAGGCGGTATCCCCGAGGCCCGCGAGGCCGGCGCCGAGTATATCAGCAAGACCCGCGGTATCAAGGTCACACCCGAAATGACTATCGTCATGCCGGGCGCCAAACCGTTTCTGTTCTGCGCCTTGATCGCCCTCATCAACGAGGGTGACGAAGTCATCGTCCCGAATCCCGGCTATCCGACCTATCGCTCCATCGTCAAATTCGTCGGTGCCAAACCGGTGCCGGTCCGTCTCCGCGAAGAAAACGATTTCCGGTTCAGTATCGATGAGTTCGCCAAACTGATCACCCCGCGCACAAAGATGGTGATCCTTAACTCCCCCTGCAATCCGACCGGCGGTGTGCTGACTCAGGACGATCTCGAACAGATCTACGCCCTCGCCAAGAAGCATGACCTCTGGATTCTCTCCGATGAAATCTATTCCCGCCTCGTCTATGACGGCAAGTTCTTATCGATCGCCTCAATCCCCGGCGCCATGGAACGGACTATCTGCATCGATGGTATGTCCAAGACTTATGCCATGACCGGCTGGAGACTCGGCTTTGCCGCCATGCCTGAGCAGTTGGCCAAGTATTTCTTCACCCTCGCGATCAATAACTTCTCATCGACCGCCACATTTGCGCAGTGGGGGATGGTCGAAGCTCTCAATGGTCCGCAGGATGATGTCGAAAAAATGGTCCAGGAATTCCATCGCCGCCGCGATGTCATCACCGATGGTCTCAATGCTATCGATGGTATCAAGTGCCACAAACCGGAAGGTGCTTTCTATGTCTTCCCGAACATCACCGGTACTGGCCTGGGATCTCAGCAGTTTGCTGATATGATGCTCGAAGAAGCCGGCGTTGCCTGTCTGAGTGGCACCGCGTTCGGTGAGTACGGCGAAGGATACATCCGCTTCTCCTACGCCAACTCGATCGAGAACATAAAAGAGGCGCTGTCCCGCATCAAACGCGTGTTGGCCGGGGTGAAAGCTCGATAGAATCTCCCGGTACTTCAAATTTTCTACCACTTGAGTGATGCCGGGCCTGTCCCACGCGGAGCGCGGGGCGCCTCTGCCCGGCATTCGAGTCCAATCTCTAATGATCGTCAATGCGAGGAGGAGTGCCTTTGGCGCGACGACGTGGCAATCTCAGTTCATGAACGTGAGCCAAAATTGTCACCCCGAGCGGAGTCGAGGGGTGAGAGGAGAGGGTGATTCGTTGCCTGTCATCCTGAGCGTAGTCGAAGGATGACCATTGGCTGGTGCCCCACCTCTTTGAGGTGGGTTTCTGATTGAGGTCACTACCCTCCGTCGGCATCCTCTCGAACCGACATTTCCATTGCCACTCCAAAGTTCGTCGACTATACTATCTACAACAAATATCCGCTGCTTCAACCCGGGAGGGAACCCTCACATGAAGACACTCATCGCCGCCCTAACCCTCGTTGTTCTTTTCTGTTCCATGGGCTTTGGGAAAGATTCCGCCACGCCGTACGTAGCTATAGACACCGTTTACCCGTACCAATCCCGCATTGCGTTAACGATAGGCACACCTGCTGCCATTCAACTGAACTATTCCCATTGGGGTCCTGGAAGTCTCGGATACCGTCTCACAGCAGGCGGATTGGACGGTGCTGCCGGAGTCCAGGTCGAAATTACAGAACGCATTTCGCGCAAGAAGTCTCGAACCATGATGGATATCTCCTTCGGCGTCGGCTACAGCAATATCTATGTTGATCATGAGACCAATGAGTGGACCTACGCCGGCGGCTTCTGGACCTTGAATTCAGGCGCATTGTTTCTACAGTCCGGGGTGACCGTTGGAGATGGTGACTACGACAGCCCACAGATATTTCTCCAGATCGGTTTCAGCCTCTTCAGCACCCACCGACGGTGAGTGCCTCCTCCTGTATGGACCTGAGAGTGGCACACCCGAACTTGTCACCCCGAGCGGAGTCGAGGGGTGAGAAGAGAGGGTGAATCGTTGCCTGTCATCCTGAGCATAGTCGAACCTTGCCCCCTGGTGACGTAGCCATTTTCAATTGTCACACACGCCTCTTTCACCTTGCACAATCCCCGATAATCCCCTATCCTGTCTATGATATTCTATTTGCCCCTCGGTGGCTGAATCTGGGAGGATTCAATGTCTGCACTTCGACTCATTGTCTTGACTGCCATAATGATTTCTTTGGCTGGTTCGGCTCTTGCAGAGAACGATGTAAGCCCTTTCGGCGATGACTCACTACCCACGTGGCACGTCAGCTCCAGAATGACTCTATCCCTCGGTACACCGGCCGGCATCAATTTGGGATTTGTCTACTTTGGACAATCGAAAGTAGGCATTCGCGTTTCAGGCGGACTGTTTCCGGGAGCTGAAGGCAGCACGATGATGGGTGTTCAGGGAGAACTCGTCCTTCCACTGTATCTTCACAAGACAACATCGTTCGACATCTCTTTCGGAGGCGGTACATCTTACCTTACCATGAGTGGCAAAGACTACAAGTGGAACTATGGTGGAATCTTCTGTTCCATCGCCTCTAAAGACTTCTTTTTGCAGACAGGGCTTTCAGCCGGCTCGGGAAGTTATGATAACCCGCAGCTTACCCTGCAACTTGGCATCAACCTCGCCAACTGGAGATACAAAGACTAAGGGAGAGGCTGAACCTGTCACCGCACTACCGCCTGACGTTCTCCATCCAATTACCCCAGCGTCGGTCTCGTGCACTGTTTTATCACGAATTGCACTAACTTCGATTCACTGGCAATTACCTCGCCGGTCACCCGATTCACCAGACGCGCAAAGAAGCGAACCTTGAGATCATCACCAATGCATGTAGTAGGAAAGCTCAAGCCGCTGCAGGAGAAGCTTTGCGGCCACAGCTTTCCTCTATTACCCAACCTTAAATCCGGAGCAGGGTCGGGAGGGTAATACAGGTCAGGCGGACTATGCCAAGACTGTCTGAGTGAATAGTAGTCGATGAGTCGAAAGCATTGTATTCTTCCGACGCACTCCCCTTCAAGCCAAATACTGTCCATGACAAAGATCGGGATAGTATCGATATTAGCTGTCGAGTCGTGGGGAATATAGAAAGACACATTGCATTGGAGAGCATATGTAGGCTGCGCCAGTCCGTACGCCTCGATGTCATACCATTGGAACATGGTAAACGTCTTGGACTCCTTGACCGGTTCAAAAATCCAGGTAGAGACCCAGAAACAGCCCCCGAGACAAAGAACTATCAAGGTTCCCGCTGTCGCGAGAAGAAATCGTCGTGTAACTCTATTGGAAAATTTCTTGGAATGGATAACTGGAATTATGACCGCTTGTCTTTCCGCTCCGAGGATTTTCATCTATTGCTCCACCTTGAGCTGAATATACAAACTCCGATAATCTTGTCAATTATGCGGTTGCGAGCAAATTAGTTCAGTCCACACCACAAATTCTGTACCAAATCGCGCCAGAAGTTGACTTCAGCGGTGTATATGGAGGACTCTCTTTATTTCCAAAGCTGACCTATGCCTGACGACTTTTGTCCGGAAAGAGAAAGCAATGAGACGAAAGTACAATGGGACAAATGTCCTCGGACCACAGCAACAAGCCATTTGTAAATGCGCGGGGCGTCCCAGTCCAGACAATGTCTGGTCTGAAACGAACCCAATTGGATTCGCACAACCTATTGCCAATGAATGGTTAGTGAATTTGAAGCATGGCAAAACGAACCCAATCGAACCCAATTGGTAGGGCACGTCCCTCCGCGGACCTGCCACACAGTTCGCCGCCGGATGCCAAACCCCGTCGGTTCGAACGGAGAAGAGAACCAAGCAGAGTGCCATATGGAAAGGAACCGGCAGACCTGTCCCTCGACGAAGTTGAAAGGACGGGGCCGTCTGCCGCACCCAGAAAAGAACGGTCGTGCAAATAGTAAATATCTGAAACGAACCCAATTGGATTCGCACAACCTATTGCCAATGAATGGTTAGTGAATTTGAAGCATGGCAAAACGAACCCAATCGAACCCACTTGGTAGGGCACGTCCCTCCGCGGACGTGCCACACAGTTCGCCGCCGGATGCCAAACCCCGTCGGTTCGAGCGGAGACGAGAACCAAGCAGAGTGCCATTTGGAAAGGAACCGGCAGACCTGTCCCTCGACGAAGTTGAAAGGACGGGGCCGTCCGCCGCGCCCAGAAAAGAAGGTTCGTGCAAATAGTAAATATCTGAAACGAACCCAATTCCATGGACTAGCTAACAACACAACAGGATACAAAGACCGTCGGACTTCCCGGTGTGGACAACTTGACGCACACGGGCAAACGCCACAGTTGTACTCATGCCCTAAATGTACAATATTGCCCATATCGTCCATGCTCCACACACATAAGGGAGTCGGAATATCATGAATCGTCTATCATTCTTGGTCCTGATCACAAGTCTGTCCATCGCGACATTGACACCAACCGCCAGCGGGCAATTCAATAAGCCGGACAGCACCGGCCGAATGACTTCCCGGGTTGCCATGACCTTCGGGTCACCCTCAGGGCTCAACATTGCGTTCAGCCACTGGGCCAGGCCCGGATATGGCCTCAGGCTGACGGTCGGCGCCTTGCCGATATTCCCGTTTGGCTACTTGGATGGCGGCCAGGCAGAATTGCTCTGGCGAGTCCATGAGCGCGGCGCGACCATTCTTGATATCTCTGTGGGCGGGGGAGTGGTCGAAGCTCACGGCGTCGACATGGCCGACGACAATTGGCTGACCGGTAAGACGTACGAGTCATGGAGCTATGCCGGACTGTTCGCCACAGTGAACACACACGGCTTCTTCCTTCAGACAGGCGCCGCCTTTGGATCGAATCGAACGCGGGATGTCACCCTGAGCGTGATGCTCGGCTTCAGCCTGCACAGCTGGCACAGCCATCGATAGCTCCGGACAATTTTAATTGAATCCGGACCGGCTATCCCGTACTCTCGCCCTGTGCAGTACGCCTACGTCCATACCAACTTGATCGATCTGCGGGGGGAACCGTCCCACCAAGCCGAACGGCTCAGCCAGCTCTTCTTTGGTGACACAGTTGAACTGGTCGAAGAACAGTCCGGATTCGCCCGAATCAAACAGGCCGACGGCTACAC
>JBATNE010000177.1:0-13736 GCA_049290195.1 Candidatus Zixiibacteriota bacterium | reverse complement strand
CTTCAATGGCTCGGTCCTGTCCCAGTATCTCGGTGCAGGGATCGACATCGTTCGACGTCTCCACCAGGCGCGGCGAGAAGTCTATTCGATTGTCGATCTGGTCGAATGGTATTTCGAATGATGGGTGGGTTGAACTCTTTGGTGCGCGCGGCATTGGGCCTCTCTTCATAATTGTGATCGGGCAATATAGAGGCATGCACAATCGCAATCAACAAATGTAGCGCGAGCGCCCCTCGACTGTTTACTGTTGGTCAAATATGGCGTTAATTGCATCACACATAGGTGCTAGCAAGGAACTGATCCGGGTATGATGTCGTCGCATTGGCTGCTCTTCGCCATTCCCCTGCTTATTGGGGCCACAGGGTGCGTCTGGGGCCTATGGCGGCAACATCGGACAATCATCCAACTCCGGGCCATCATCTCCTCCTTCCAGTCACCCTTACTCTTCTACGACCGCCGTGACCGCCTGGCCTTCTATTCCCCCGGCCTCATTATTTTCAAGAAAGCATCAATTCGGTCAATTCGGCGACTACGTACCCGCCCGGCCCCCGGCCAGACCCTCTTGGGCCATCTGGAGGTGGATTTCAACAAGTACAAAACCCGAAGTAAGTTGTTGGAGTACAAGCCCGGACAGTTTGGAACGGTTGTTTTCCTGGAGTATGTCGGACCTGCCCCTGCCAATAATCATGCCAATGTGGCATAAAACAGTGCCTTCAGACGGTCGTTTTGGCAAAAAAAACCTTCAAATAGATTTGAAAAGTGTTGAAAAGTGACGAGTGATAAGCCATTCGGGTTCATGTGATTAACGAATGATGCCGCGTAACCTATTGAACCGCATAAGAGTTAGATTACTTGACACATGTTTTTGAACTTTCTACTTTGATCACGTTGCTTTTTTAGCATTGCGCATTGAATTGGCGGTATCGTCTAGTGGTTAGGACAGGTGGTTCTCAGCCTTCAAACCGGGGTTCGACTCCCCGTACCGCTAGGGTTCAGCATCGGCAGTTATTCCCTGGCTGCCGATGTTTTTTTATCCCGGCATTTTTCCCAAGCGAATCTCACTAGACAAAAAAAGATCGGGCGCCTTGCGGCACCCGACCTCATTAAGATCATCTAGCTCACGAGAGCTACATGTTTACCTTCAGCGTGAAGTACTGATTGTCTTCGAATACATCCGTCTTGTTCCACGAGTACTCGAAGGTCAGTTTGGACGTACCGCCGATCGGCACAGAGATCCCGGCTCCGAGAGAAAGACCATAGATATAGTCATCCTGCTTGGAGTAGTTGTACCCACCGCGCAGGAAGTAACGCTCATTGTAGCCATATTCCAGACCACCCTGATAGAAATCTTCCTGGAAGTTGTTCGAACGGTAGTTTCCGGAAGCCGTGAGTGAATTTCTGTCACGGTTCAGGAAATTGTAAGAAATCCCAAGGTCGATATGGCTGGGGAGATCAGACGACGCATTTTTCGGCGACGCCTGATAGCCATTCAGATTCCGATCAAATCCACGGCCACTGAACCGCATGGTCGGGCCATAGTTCTTGATCGCCACACCGAGCTTAATGCCCTGCCAGCGGGGATCGTAGATGAACCCCACATCGAAGGCCGCGCCGGTTGCGCCGACTTCAAAAATGCTCTCACGAATCAGCATGCCGGTCGCGCCGAAGGCCACGTTGGAGGTCAACTGACGCGCGTACGTGAGGCCGATTACTGACAGTGTGGGGCTGAAAATACGCCCGGTACCGTTGGGATATTCGTTGGTCGTTTCCTGCATGTCGCCGATTGCGACGACCTTGGCGGAAAACGCCAGAGTCCCGACGTTTTCGATCGTCGTGCCGACCGCACCGAAATTAACGTTGATATCAGCAATGTAGGGCAGATGGCTGAACATTGCTTCGGTCCCTTCCAGAGAAGCCAGACCGGCCGGATTCCAATAAATGGATTCCAGACCCCAGGTGTTGGAGACCACGGAGCCGCCCATTGCGGTTCCGCGTGACCCAACGGGGATCAGCAGTTCCTGTCCTCCCGCGGTTCCAATACGCTTGGAATTCCCCGCGTACGCCGTGGTGAGACATAGCGTCAGGAGCAGGACCAGCACAATTATGTTCTTTGCTTTCATGACTTAGTCCTTCTCGCTTAGTATTTCTGCAGTACTTCGGTCTGGTTAAAGATTGCCATCTTGCCAGTCTTGGTCCCGTATCCCGGAGCCTCAACTACCCAGATGTATATTCCCGAAGCCAAAGGCAGCAGGTTATCGGTCAAGACATCCCATTCCAGCGTAGAGGAAGACGCATCGTCTTTCTGTAACGTGCGGACCAGATCTCCACCAAGATTGTAGATCTTGATCGAGCAGGCGCCCGGAAGATGCTGGAACTTAATAGTCCGGTTCCCTGGAGTAGGATCGAACGGTCCAAACAAGTAGTAGGGGTTCGGAACCGTATTGATTGCTTCGAGCCCGGCTTCACTCTTGGCGAAAGTCGGCGCAGCCGTGGCAAAGGTAAACGTATCGGTCACCGCATTCGGCTTGGTGCTCGTGATGCGGAAAATCGTCCCTGTTTCCGGCATATCGGGCGTAAACGGCGGCGTCACACCCAGGTTCCAGCCAACAAATACCATACGAGACATAAACTGCTCGCCATCATCGACCGTGGCCCAGTCGCCGGCCAGAAGATGAGTGACGAAATTGTCATAACCGGCATGACCGGGAGTACGATCTCCCGGGCGATACCAGTAGATCCAGTCCGTGTACGGATCGTTGGTTCCACCCGACGCAGAGTGATCAGCCGCATCGTAGGCACTGAGATCGAATGTTATGTTGGCATCGTTTTCCACAATCGACGCGATCAAGCGATAGTCGTCGCTCTGATCGGTCGGAGTGGCGATTCCGATGTCCCACAACTCAAACGGCACGGGGAACGGAATTGAATCGGTATTGAAATCAACACCCCAGTTGGTCCCGGCCGTGAATCTGATTTCATAGTCGTGTGGGATGATTAAGGGCCAGAAGAGCCCGTCACGTACGGTACGTGAGAGAAACGATGCGTATGTTCCGCGCGTGCCATTGTCGCCGGTGTGAATGAACCAGCGCTGGCCATTGGATTGCTGACGTGCCGTCGGGTCACCCGGACCAGGGAAACCCTGGAACGTAGCGGAAGCACCTTCAGGTGGATCTAGCGGTCCTAGAGCGTTAGCGACGGTCTCAAAATTCTTGAAGTTGAGCGCCGGGCCGAGAACCTTGATTAACAGACCATCGACAGTTCTATAGTCCGTGTCACCTGACTGATTGACCTGATTCATCAACAGGGTGTCAGTCGTAGTTCCCTGAGTGCGAACTAGATGCCAAACGCTGCCGAGAATTGTGTCGACTCCGAAGACGACGCGATACGTCGCATCTATCAGCGACTTCGGATCAAGTACTGTGATCTCCACGGAACCGTCAGACGCGCCGACGTGGGTGGCATGTAGGGTATCGCCATACGGTTTGGAGTAATTCTCTCCGGCAAGCGGTGCTTCTGGTACCGTCGACAAGTTGGTTGCCGATGTCAGCGTCTTCGGAAGCTTCGAACCATCGAATGAGTACGCTTCCACGCGGAAATAGTAACGCGTCAGGGCGTTGATCTTCCCGCCGGTCAGTTTGTCCGTTGATACATTGAAGTACCGCTGTATTCCGTTATCCGAAGCCACTTTGACGCCGCGTGTTTCCAGAATCCCTGTGTTCGGGTCGAGGACCAGGTCAAGGATGTTGGAAGTACCGTCAACGATGTCAAAATTGGCGATCTGTGTCCACGGTCCGGAAGAGGCCGGTCCCTGGTACACTGTGTATCCCTGGAACGGATAATCGCCGTGACTAACTTCGGAAGTATCAGTCCAGCGCAACACAACTTTGTCCTCCAGATTGGCTACGGAAACAGCCGGAGCGGCCGGGGCAGCCGGAACCTGGAAATCATTGTTGTACGCATCCTGGGCGGTAACGTCATAGAACTTCATGACGGAAATGGACGATATACGGTCACCGCCCTGACCGACAATGATAGCGGCCAGAATTTCGGTGCTGTCTCCCGGGCGGAAGGTGATCGGTCCGGTCGTCTGCATGAAGCGACGATCGGCCGGAGCCACGTCCAGTTCACCAGTACCAGCCACCGGGTCACCAGGGACCTGATAGAGAGTTCCGTTGGCAAGCGGGCTGCCGTCAGCCTGGAGACCCTGCATATAGTTGTAGGTCTCGTGGAAGTCCGACGGGTCAGTACCGTTGATGTACTTGTTGAACGAACTCATCCCCAGGTTCTTATATCCGGGCCATTTCTGTCCCCACGCCTTGCCGGTGTCATCCGGATTGCCGGTGGAAACCAGCGGACCCTGGAAGAAGTCATAACCCAGACACGGAGGCTTGGAATGGTATTCCTGGTCATTATTGTTTGCGTTGTAAATGAACCCGAGCGAAAGGGTGGTATCGCAGCCAACCAGGTCATCGCTCGAACCGCCGAGGTCCGGATCGGCCCAAAGTGAAAAGTAGGCGTTCTTGATGACGCGGTCGGTCCGATTGTAGACCTGGAATTTCACGAAGATGATGTTGTTCAAAGGACCTTCGCGCTTGAACGCAAACGTCGTCTGGCGAATTTCAACACCCAGGGCGTTGGTATGTCCGGCATCGTTCTGGTTGTCCAGATTGAGGTCGTTAAACACAGCCCACGTCATCTGGTCGCCCATCATAGCCGGAGTCGCGCTGTCGGGGGTCAGCGTATACTGGCCCACAAACGGCGCTCCCTGACGGGCGGCCACGATCCAGTTGGTGTAGTCTTCATTGGGATTTGAAGCCAGCGAGTCGCTGTACAGGTGGTACAACTTGAATTCCGGCCGGTCGGTATAGAATGTGCCGTTGGCAACATCCACCGGGCCCGGACAGTATTCTGAGTTGTACTCAGCCACTTTGACGCGAATTTCGCCGGAAGCAGAGTCAGTACCTCCCACCCACAGACCGGAAGCATAGAGAGGAGAAGCCTTGCCGGATCCATCGATGATGTACTGAATTCCGTTGTACGGAAAGAACGTTCCGTAATCGTAGCCGAATACGCCGGACAGATCGCGACCGAACTGGCCGTCGTTGGTTACGAACATCAATATGTTATTCACATCGATAAAATGTGAGTAATCGAGCGACGCCGCGGTTCGCGGTGCCTTTCTCGTGCTGACTTCCGCCGGTGGTTTGGCCAAGATCGGCACCGCCACCAGGACAAGGAGCAGCAAAGTAACAAGTTTTACTTTCATTGTCTTTCTCACCTTTCCTTAGAAGGACATCCGAACGCCAAACAGCCACTGGCGCGGGGCGCCGTAGTTCCTGGGGTCGTTCTGTGCCAGATTGTAAAGGTCGTAGCCGGAGCTTCCGGTCGGGTAGTCGATCTGACCCTGAGCCGAAGTCAGATACCCGGTCTCATAGGCCTTACCGGTTCCTTCATATACTGCCACAACGTTTTCAGCATTAAGCACGTTCTTGATGACCAGATACGGAGTAATGCTCCGGCCGCCAAAATTGATGGATTTCTCAGCCTTCAGATCAATGTGGAACGTCCACGGCAGAGAAGCTGAGTTGATCCCACCGATCGGCTTCGGAGTATATGCCGCGAGGGTGATTTCGTTGTCGATCGAGACGGGCGTGTACGGAGTGCCGCTGGACGCCTGCACGATAAAGTTGACACCGGCATTTTCCAGAAGGTGGTGACCGCCGATCTTCGGACCTTCGCCCTTACCGGCGCGAATGTCAAAGACGCCGATCAGAGAGTGGCGCTGATCGAAATCGAGCGGGTTAGTCACCTTGGTTTCGCCCTTCGGATTCTGCCAGGCTATAATGTAGTGACTCTGAGCGTAAGAACCGGTTCCGGTGGCATACGCCAGCGTGTACTTCAACGACATTTCCACACTATGGGTACGACGGAGGTTGAACGAGAAGTCCACACCCTTGATCGTGCCGAAGTCGGTGTTGGCAAAGAAGTCATACACCTTGGGTGCAGCCGGTGATTGATGGAATATCTGCGTCAATCCCTGGACGTCTTTGTAATATGCCGTCACATCGACAGCGGTGTTCGCACCCAACTGGTGAGAAATGCCGACTTCGTACTGAGTCGTCTTTTCCGGTTCCAGGTTCGGGCTCGGGAACGGATAGTACGATCCGGCCTTGATACGGGCTGCAAAGAAGTCGTATCCGAGATACAACCGGAGCAGATCAGGCCGCTGATAGAACTTTCCAAAGTTGATGTGCATCTGAGTCACATCGGAAACCGGGAAGCCAATGCCCAGGCGGGGCGAAAGGCGGCTGAATTTCTTACTCGGTTCCAGATCACCCGGATCCAGCACCTGCACGCCGGTCAGGCTGTCAGGATCAAGCGGGTTCTTGACGTCTTTGATCCGCAACGCTTTGTAGTCGAAGTAATCAAAACGCAGTCCGGCCTGGACGACCAGTGACTGCCAGTCAAAACGATCTTCCACAAAGACGCCGAGGTTGATCGGATTGCGCTGTTTGTGCAGATAATCCGAATTATTCTCCTCGTTGCCGACCGAATCATAGCCGTACCGGTTGACCAGGTTTTCGGCGTATTTCAAGGTCGGGTCAAGATTCTGATAGAACCTGATGGTATGGCGCTGGAAGTCGAACCCGGCTCTCAGCGTATGATGTGAAGAAACGCGGCTCGTGATATCTCCTTTGAGACCGATATACGCCGATTTGCGCTTGAGCAGACCCTTGTAGTAGGCCTGAACGTACGACGTGTCAAAACCGACCGTGTCAACACCATTCGTATCGAGGATGGGTGTAACGACCATACCCGAGTCTTCCATGAACAGATTCGCTCCGTCCTCTTCGGGATCTGAATACGGTCGCAAATATGCCGAGTAATTGTCAAATATCTGAGCATCGCCGCGTACGCGAGACGTCATAAAGTAGGACGCGCTCAAGTTGTAGAACGTGTTCGCGTTGAGCGTCTGCGTCAACTTGGCGTTAAGCCCCATGTTCTTGTCTTTGTAGCGCGGACGGTGTCCCTGGTCAAAGAGCCAGATGTGACGGTATTCCTGCCAGTTGTCCACCGAACCGTTGCCGCTGAGGGCGAGCTTCATCGTGGGAGTAAACGCATAGTCGACTTTTCCCTGATAGGACCAGCCGGAGAGCTTGTTTTCAGGGAGACGATTAGGCGTATCGCCGACTATGGAATTCACCTGGCTGCCGAACTCCTTGAAGACCTCTGCTGTACGACTGGACGGTTCACGGTCGCCCAGGAAGCGGCGTTCGCCGGAGAAGAAGAAGGTTCCCTTCTTGTCGGTTCCGGGAATCGGACCGCCGAGATCGCCGGAATACCAGTTCTGGTCCCAGCTGTGCGTTTTGCCGGCAAGATTGTCGGTCACAACGTCCAGGTTACCGTGCAATTTGTCGGTCCCGGAATTGGTCGTCACCTGTACGATACCGGAGGCGACGTGGCCATATTCTGCGGAGAATGCGCCCGACTGAACGGCGATTTCCTTAATGGCGTTGTTGGAGATGTTAGCGCTCGATACGCCTGACAACGGATCCTGCTGGGAGAACCCATCGACATAGAAAGCAACTTCGGACGGTCGGCCGCCACGAAGGTTGATTTCCGATGCCGTTCCATTGGCGGTTTCACGCTGGCCACGGGTCTGAATGTTCGTGTTACGCTGCATGCGCACCACTGAGTTCTGCAAACCGACTACCTGATCAAAACCGCGGGTCGGCATCGCACGAATGTCATCGCGCTTCACGATGTTGATCGACGTGGTTTTATCTTTGACCAGGAGCGGTCGCTCTGCGGTCACCGAAATCGTCTTACCGATATCAGTAACCTGCGAGGAGAGAGCCTGGTTCTGGTATGTCGCCAGATCGGCCGAGACCTCAACATTGGCAATCTCTACATTCGAATACCCTACTGCGCTAACTTTGAGCGTGTAGGTACCGACCGGTACGTTCAGGATGTTGTAACGACCATCCTGGTCGGTCGATGCGCCCATAGTTGTGCCAACTATGCTAACCGATACGCCGACCAGCGGTTCTTTGGTTTGACTGTCGGTGACCACTCCCGTGATCTTACCGACGGTCGCACCCATGACCGCCGCAGCGAGCAGGCACAACACAGGCAGAACGATAACTAGTCGTTTTGCCATCATGCTTCTCTTCCCTTTAGTGTTTGAGTTATTGACCAATTTGTCGCCATATATAAAAGAATCATTGATATGCCTAAGCATACTCCTCCATGACCGCGGGGCCTCCATCCTTGAAGCACCGTAGTGCGGATAAAATCTTTGCCTAAAAAGTGGCCGTAAAACCGCTTGTCAGTCAACAACAATTTTGTCCGCATCTCGTTATCTTTCAGCATAGTGGTTCGATTGCTCCATGGTCGCGCAAACGCGCCGTTCACAGCCGATACCTTACTCTTTTGTATGGTCAGCGAGATTCCGTCGACCTGCTCACTATCACACCCGATTCCTTCGGTTCACTTGTGCTCCTGCAACTGTGCGACAGTTGAAGTCGCAATCAGTGAGTACGGGCCGAAAGAAGTCCGCCTCCTCCGGCCTTCTCTATCTATCGACTTCCCTGTGCAAAACTTTACCATTCAACAGCCTCAATACTGTGTGGCCGTCACGGTTAGCTCCGGTAACCCGTACGTGTACCGCACGCCGCTTCACTAAGACGCACCACGCTCCTAAAATTGGTACGGTGACACGATCGATTTGTAACGAACTAAGCGAACCTGCTTGCCTCTATCTTGATCAATCCTTTACTTCCTGTTCAAATGACCGTTCAACGCGTGAAAATGACCTTTGAATGAAAACCACTGAATTCTTCCTCCTGCCGAATCTTCTGAGCCTGACTCGCATAGCGCTCACCCCGCTGGTGGGCTACTTTCTGGCAAAGAGTGATGATTTATCGGTGGTCTATTGTGTTGGCGTACTGGTCATTGCCGTCGCAACAGATGCGCTGGATGGCTGGACCGCCAGAAAACTCAATCTGCAAAGTCAGCTCGGACTATACTTGGATCCGATCGCCGACAAACTATTCGCCGCGGCGCTGCTCGCCCTCCTCGTCATCTATCGGGACGTACCAATCTGGCTGATGCTCGTGGTGGTAGGCAGGGACCTGGCTATTCTTCTGGCAGGGACAATCGTGCTGAAAAAGAAGGGTGTACTTCTCCCGTCAAACCTTACCGGGCAGTATGCGTTCTTTTCAATCGTCTTCCTGCTCGGCTTCTATATCATTCGGTTTGAATTTGGCCAGATTCTGGCCATGACGGTCACAATAGTCCTGACAGCGGCATCGACGTTTAACTACGGGAAGCGGTTCTTCCAGGTAATGTCGGGTAGAAGAGTATCCGTTTTTCGCGATCGACCGCTGTTCCAGCGCTTGAGAATTGGGCTGACGGCCCTATTGCTGGCCGCCTGTCTGGTGATGTATCTGAAACAAGTTCTGAGATAAGTTCTATTGCGAGCAGCCTCGCGCATCAATGATGATCTCTTCGAGAATCTTCTCCCCGTCAACCAAATACGCGCGATCAAAGAGGTTTACGACTGGACAGGCATGATTGGGAATGAGTCTCACTCGCCGGCCAATTGAAAGGCGCTGCTCCGCATCCGCAATGATCCCATGCTCCTCTGACAGGCGCGTCACAGTCAATGACATCCCCTCAATCACACCGTGGCCCTGAACAAGGTTACTTCCGTGCGCTCCGGCTTCAGTTGTGAGCGCTTTGGAACCTGCATCACACACCGCCTGATCCCTGGTGCGACTGATAATTGTCGCCAGAACGCCAAGCGCGCACCGATCTAGTCCGACCGTCCCCAACGCCACTTGAATACGATCATTAAACAGATAATTTCCGACCCGGAGTTCGGTTACGCCTTCCTGTATCGCTGCAAAACGGGCCGTTGGCGTAGAACCAACACTGACCACATCGACGGGAAATCCGAGTTTCCGAAGCTGTATCGCCATCTCCCCCATGGTACGCCCTTCGCGCTTTCCAATCCGTGCAACCTCTTCTCGACTCTGAGCAGCATAGGCGTGCCCGGCGTGGGTCATTATGCCGATGACCTCAACCCCCGGAAGCTGGAGCACTTCTCGGTAGAGTGTCTCGAGCTCCTCTTGCCCCCTGACTCCACAACGATTGAGTCCGGTATCAACTTCGACCAGAACCGGCAGTCTCAGCCCTCGTTCATGGAAGGCGTCTGATAGTTCCTGTGCGTTGTCCAGGTGGTCGATCGCACAACTGACGCGAGCCAGATAGCTGAGTTCAACGAGCGTCCGTATCCGTGAGGTCCCGATAATCTGATTGGCTATTTGAATGTCGTGTATGCCTGCGGCCGCCATTACCACCGCTTCGGAGAGTTTGGCAACGGCAACGCCGGTGGCGCCAAGTTCGAGCTGACGTTTGGCCAGGTAAACTGATTTGTGTGATTTGATATGCGGACGAAGCGCTCGCCCGGACTGTTTGGCGAGAGCCTGCACATCGGCCAGGTTGTCGCTCAACCGAGACTCATCGATGAGCAAAGCCGGAGTCTCAAGTTCCGGAAACGGCTGGCGTCCTGATCTCATGGTCAAGAGGCGGTCAGCCTACTTGGCAGGCGCACCCAGCTGACGATTGAGCCGGTCGTTGAGAACATCGATGGGACTTCCATTCTCCAGCGCAGGCGAAACGCCTATCGACCTCACCAGCGCGGAGGCCGATGTATAGAATGCCATTCGTGCGTCCAACCCACCGATCACTGTCTCCAGATACAACTTGGCTGCGTCAAGACACTCCAGATAGGAGCTGTGACTTGATTCGTACGTCTGAGTCGCAAATTGAATCTGCTGGCGTGCAAGGTCCGAGGATTTCAAGAGGGCAGAGCCTCTTCCTGCGGCAGCCATCATTTGAGCCAGGTTCGACGTTATCCCCTGCATCACATCCAACCGAGCTTGATCTCGCTGATATTCCAAGCGGCTCAGCTCGAACTTGAGTGCCTTGCGTTCCTTGACTCGATCAAGTCCCACGAACAGCGGCCACTTAACTGATGCACCCAGTGACCAGGTCCCGGACTTCTCGGTAAAGGTAGGCGGAAAATCCCGGTATCGGTCGCCGCTCCGCACCGACGCATTAAAGTCGAGACGTGGCCAGTACCGAGCCGAATTGGCAGCAATGCGAAGTCGCTGGGCCTGCGTATCGATACTGTTTTGACGCATGCTTGGATTCTCGCCAAGCCCTTTGTCGACCAGGAATCCCTCGGTACGGGCCCGAGTACTATCGATGGCGATAAACGGTCTGATCTTTTGGTAGGCCATCAGAAAATTGCCGGCCGTATAGGGAAGTGTGTCCACCGTAAACCGATCGTCCCACGGCTGATTCAAGAGCGCGTTGACCAGTATGCGTGCAACCCTGACATTACTTCGGGCTTCGTACACTTGCCCGGAACACTTGAGCCGCTCGGCAGCCCATCGATTGACTTCCGCTTCAGTGGCACTGCCAACCTGAAATTTGGTCCGGGCAAGGGCAAGACTGTAGTCGACAAACTGCCGGTAGTTGTTCTGGGCTCCGAGCACCATGAGCGCTTTCACGTAATTCAAATACGCAATACTCACGCCATACTCCAGTTCCAGTCTGGCTTTATCAATATCGATCAGGGCTGACTGCCTGGTCTTTGCAGCCAATTGAATGGCTCGTATGGCTGGCAACGAGAAGATCGACTGCTGAAGCGTCAGTCCAATAGACGTCTGGTCCGGCTTATCCCATTCGTGGCTGTTGTTGACCGCATTATCTGACTCGTGCAGAAACGAACCGTCGGCAACGATCGATGGAAACAGCTGCGCCCAGGCACGCGAAGCTTCTGCTCCTGCTCGATTAAGCGCATCGAACGCTGCCAGGTAACCGGGATTCTGGTCGAATGCCCTCTTCACAGCGCCGGCCATGGTCAGTTGCTGCCAGGATGGCAACGCCAGGGGCCAGACAACATCGGATTGCGACCAGATTTCTTCCGGGAACTGCTTTCCCAAAACGTGGGCCGCCCCTTCGCTGATTATCAATCCCCCCTGCTGGGGCATCAACGTTGGGAGGCTTGCCGGCGACTTCCCGGCAATTATCTGCGCCGCTTTCCACGCCCCAAACCAGGCCTGAGCATTGACATCGTTGCCGGCGTCTGACGCCAGAGCACCTCGCTCCACCGCCATACGACCTTCGTAGCTCAGGACCGGAATCTTGTCACCGAGTACCCGCTCAAGAAAATCCCTGGTACGCTGCGCATCGAGCCCCCAGGTCGGCATCAGATAGAGGGCATCAATCTTGTGGTCGAGACTGTTGTACGCTTTGAAGAAAGCAAACACGCCGAGCGTGTTCATCCCATCGGCGGTTACCACATCAAAACCCAATGATCTTCCAATCGAGTCCATCAATTGCTTTATTTTGGGGGCTTCATCAGCCGCCGGGAAGTAGAGGTAGCCGAGTCGCTTGATCGGCACTATCTGCGACAGGAGTGTCAAGTCAGCTTCAATCCGATGATCCGGAATGGTCACGGTAAGGTTCGGAGCGTTGGGAACACCCAATGTATCCGCCAATCCTTCAAGACGCGGATCGACACGGTAGAGAGAGACAATCGGCTTCTTGCAACCGGCCGCGAGAAGTTCCTCAGGCGCCCATGGCCCGACGGTAAGGAAAATGTCCACATCGGTCATTTTGGACAGCTGGGCCGCCATGGACCGACATGAGTCTCGGTTCCAATCAGCGGAGCGGACCGCTTTGGGAGAGAATTCAATATGGACTGAGTCCGGAACAAGGCGTGTTAGTGATTCGCCAAACGCCGTGCGGATTCCGGAGTGCATGATGTGGTCTCCTGCCTGCAGAAAGCCGATTCGAACTGTGCGAGCATCGACTCCGCCAAACAGGAGAAAGCTCAGAGCTAATAAGTTAACGAGTAGTCTTTTCATTCGTCTTATACCCATGTGTGCCATTGTGGAAGCACACCAAGGTACGGTAACGACGAAGCGAGGTCAAAAGGGAAATGCCGGTGTATTACAGGGACCGTAACGAGCCGCTATGCGCCCCGGCTGCCTTGCGGACCAAGTCGACCAGTTCCTGAGAGCGGTATGGTTTGGGCAGGAAGAAGACCGGCCGCGCTATGTCTGAGGGAATATCCTGTTCCACCATGGCCTGTCCGGTGGAAATGACACAAGGAAGGTCCGGCCGGGTAGCCTGAATCTGGCGAATCAGCTCCAGACCGTCTATGTCAGGCAATGTCATATCGACCAGGGCAACGTCTATGAGCGAATCCGTCTTGACCGCTCCGAGCCCCTGGGCACCACATTCCGCCCCAATGGACTCGATGCCTGATCGCTGCAATATCCTCGTGGCAAGCGACCGGATCATTTCTTCATCGTCGATAATGAGAACGCGCATAGAATTCCCCTATTCATTGGCCGGCAGCCGAATATCCCCCAAAGGGGCTCGGGTGAACAACTACCATAGTAATCGGCAATTTGAGGACATTTCTTACCTCCATACCAGTTGTCGCCAAAAAATCAGGTTGACAAGAGTGTTGCTATATATATTTTACGGCTCAGTAACTTTTTTGAATTGTAACAGGCAGAGTCCCGGACTCGCCACCACCGCACACCTTTTGAGGAGGTCATCGTTAATGAGAATGACGATTCTACTTGGTGCAAATGCTGGGGTAGTACCCTGCGGCGGGAAAGGTATGTCTGTTTCTTAGAGTGACATAT
>JBATNE010000176.1:0-8927 GCA_049290195.1 Candidatus Zixiibacteriota bacterium | reverse complement strand
TATGGGAGCAGCAGGGCTGGCATTGACGTTCGCACCGGAAGAGATTCTTTCATGGTGCGGTGCGCCTACTGGTGAATTTGTACAGCTTGTAGTTCAAGTAGCTGGGGCACTGTATTTCGGATTCGCGATGCTCAACTGGATGGTCCGGGACAATCTGATTGGGGGTATATACACACGCCCTGTAGTGGTAGGGAATCTCATCCACTTCTGCATGGTCGCGCTGGTGCTGGTGCGGGGCCTCCTCAAGGGGGAGTCGAGAGGATTCTCGCTGATCGCCTTTGGCGTGTATGCAGTTCTGGCAATTTGGTTCGGACTCGTACTGGTTCGGCACCCCTCCACCGGCGCAAAGAAATAGGCCACCGGTCCGAATGGGACGGGGTGGCCTATCTGCCAACAGCATTTCTTTCGAACTATTTTATAGAGCCGCACCGTGCTGCTTGAGATTCTTCTGGCGCCAGTTGGCAATGGCGTAATGGAGCAGCATCGCAACACCGGCCGCGATTGAGATCAGGCCAAACACGGCGTCTCCACGGAGATCGAATGAGCCGAATTCGACGAACAGGATCACCGCACCCACGGCGACCAGGATGAGGCCCCACTTGATTGATTGACTTTCACTGTACATTGAGGCGCTAACTTTGAGGGCATCGGGATCGACCGACTGCATTTTCTGGAGAACGCGAAGCCGATAATTGTGTTCCATGGCGGACCGGATGATCATCAGTACCGTGCCAAAGACGATGGCGACAATGAGGACGTCATGCATAGTGTGCTCCTTGCCTGAGAAAAGGTGACTTTACTTCTATTAGATTTGACGAATTTTCTCAGGAAAGGTTTCGAGGGGTAATGGGAGGGGGTCAGGTCGGACGATTCGGGAGGATAGCTCCCCCCGAATGATCTATGGCAGAAGAGTTGCATTTACAGGCGGGAATAGATCTTCAGGGCGACACCCAGAGTCAGAAATTTCGGTCTATAACCGGATCCGGCGAACTCCCAACTATTGACTGAGGCGAGAGTGGCCAGGTTACGGCCGTTTGGGTCTTGCCAGATTTTCACCTCGGCGCCAAAATTAATTGCCATTCCCAGATTCAGTTCTGTGTGGGACTCATATCCCACGAGGGACTGAGAAATTATTCCGACTCCGAGTCCCATCCCGACATAGGGGGTCCAACCGACTTTCTCCAAATCGTAGAACTGCCAGTTTGAATTCAGGCGAACTTCATACTGATTGAAATTCGGCTTAGGAAAATCCGTGTCGTTAAAAGTCAGCGCGCTGTCACTTCGTGGATAGCGGATGGTATCCTTTACCCTCAGGCGGGAATATTGGAAGCCGACGGAATTGCACCAGTGCCCCATCCGAACAACTCCAATATTTGCTCCAAGCGCAAATGAGTGGCTGTAGACATCGGAGGAGTTGAACGCCATCCTGCGGAACGCATTCCTGAATTGGATGTCTCCAAGATGGTCAATGAGCCCGGTGGGGGACCCTAGTGAACCGGTGACTTCGAAGACCCCCAATTGACGACGGGAGGCGGTGAATTCTGTAGAGGTGCTTCGCGGATAATAGGTAGGCGGACGACGCTCATGATGTTTGGAGCTCCGCTCGATTGCACTCGCTGGCCAGGCGAACAGCGCAAAGGTCAGAATGAACAATGAGATGCGTAAGGTCTGTCTCAGCACGTAACCTCCTTGGCTGTGGTACACGGCCGCAGGCGAATGAGTTCCTGCAACCTGTACGGGGTTTTTCCAATCCCTCGCTTCCTTATACCATCGTCGTCACAGAAAAGTCCAGTTCCGCCCAAACGGCAGGACCCCCAACAGGTCTGAGCAAATTGGTCGATACTGATTAAGGAGGTGTTCGTTCGCACATGAAATTCACCGGAAAGGCATCGAAATGAAGGATGGTCGTAAATACGTTCGGCGGCAGTCGAACGATTACCTTCTGGTTACCGACAAGGGGACTGGATCGATGCTTGGAAGAATTGTCGACATGTCACCAAGAGGGATCATGGTGATGAGCCTTAATTCACTGACGCCTGAACTCACCTATAAGCTCACTGTCAAGCTACCACCGGGTGCGTTTGACACAGACACGATCG
Organism: Candidatus Zixiibacteriota bacterium; assembly: GCA_049290195.1. GTDB lineage: Bacteria > Zixibacteria > MSB-5A5 > GN15 > FEB-12 > FEB-12. Next base: position 6,828 of record JBATNE010000176.1, on the reverse strand, counting down.
AACTGGAAGCAAAGTGTCGCTGGAGCAAGCTGGAGAAGAGTTCGGAAATGTGGAAGAACGGACTCGAAGTCAACGAGATTTCCGACGCCGGTCGCAGTGTTCTTCAGCAAATAGTCCTTCGACTCATGGAACACAATGGCCATTGTGGCGAAGTCGGCAATCTCAAGGGCCCGACCTCGCATGAGAAACTGGAATACATTCGTATGCGGCGCTACCGATAGGCAGCGACAGGCACTGCTTCCGACGAAGTGTTGTTGTTCGGGGTCAGGCCATCTGTCTTTTCTTTCACCACACACCATCAAACCGGACAGTCTCCGCGTAGAGACTTCGCCGGAAGTCCGTACGATTGGATCGCCGCAAGATTTGAACGTCGGCCTGCTAACCTACACCATCAATTGAACTACATCTCTTTGCAGTCTTTTGGATGATTGACTGGGCGGCCAGATCGGTTACGTTGATACTGTATTTACGGGGTCTCAAGAGGTCCTGCAGATCAGGAAGAGCAGGCTGTTCTGAATGATGGACCACAGCCAGTGGCTGTGTGTCGGCAGGGCCAGGGTCCCGGTGCAATCAACGACCGAGAGAATCGCAGGTAGTCACAATGCCATTACGACAGCGACTCACCAAGTCCACAGAGCACGTCATATCTTATAGCTCAAAGGCGTCCAGAGAGACACTTGATCGCGAGAAGATGGCGGGCATTTTTGAGACAGCTGTAACCATCAACCACGAAGTCAATTCACCTCTGATGGCCATACTCGGAAACGTAAGTCTTCTGCTGCGAGATACAAGTAACCTGGACAAGTCGCTTACCAGGAAGCTCAGGAACATAGAGAAGGCGGCTAAGCGCATCCAGTACGTCACGGCGCGACTACTACGCGTTACCAAACCAATTTCTATCGAATACATCGACGGCGTTCAAATGCTCGATATTACTGACGTCACTCCGCGAGAGGACTGACACTCTCGTCACTTCTCTCGTCGATCAACCGATCTTCCGCCTTGCCGAGAACAATGAGTCGATGCTATTAGCCTCTTACGAGAGCTGTGCGACTATGTCTGAACTAGTGAACCAGGTTTTGTCCGTCCTTCCCGGTGGTCTTACCACCGATATAGCTCAGTCAATTCAGTCCCATTTTGGCATGCCCGGGTTGGCCGCGACACTCGTACTGGGGTTAACAGCTGCAATTCTCATCTTCATCAAGTTACTCCGGATCGCATTCGATATAGTGAGATTTGTTGCAATCCCCTCACTGGCAGTGGCCTTCTTGGCCAGTTGCTTCCTCCCGTATCCGTTTGCTGCAATACTACCAGTCGTCGTAGTCTTCTTTTCATTAGGCTTGATATTCAAAGCCTAATTGCTGGAAGCGAAATTGCAGCACATCGGTCGGTGTGAGAAAACACAGCCGACGGAAAGTGAGAAGGGCGCCCACCAGTGGACGCCCTTCTTCGTTTCTCTCTTGCCTGGGTCAGCGCTTAAGCGACGACATCGTTGGTCGTATTGACCAGGTTGCCTGTCTCGTCGATAGTCCAGACATCGGCAGTAGCGTCATCATCAAGACCCGGATTCGGGCAGGTGGCGGTAGCGGTGAATGTGGTCGCATTACCTACGATGCCGTAGTCATACATGGCATTCGCCTGTATGTCCACACCGATCTGCGGGAAGGTAAACACCGCGCCATGGGCACTGGTCAGGCCATTGTCGCCATAACTCGTGTTTCCTTGGCGATAGGTGTGCTCCATCGTGTAAATCTGCTTCAAAATTTGCTTGGCTTCGGACTGCTTCGCCTTGGCGGTTGCCTTCATGAAACGGGGAATAGCCATTGCGGCGAGAATACCGATGATGACCACTACGATCATCAGTTCGATCAGGGTAAATCCCTTTCGATTGTGGAAACGTGAGAACATGTGACCTCAATGCCTTCTACAGGATTTCCCTGTTATAAGTGTTTTCGAGTACTATTGCATACAGAGCGAGTGCCGAAGTTCTCGGTTTCCGGAGAATTGACTGGCGGAAAAGCTAAGGTGTTGTCGTGTATACTGGACTCATTTAGTACAGGCCGGCGACTTTGCGTTCTGCGAATTATGGAGGCGTGAAAAGCGCGGAAAGCCGGGCGTTACGTATCAATGATCGAAAACGGTGGAAGATATGAGTGTGGTCCGGCAAAGATTCGGCAGTAAGTGGGGAGAAGTTCCAAGGGAGTGGGGGAGAGGGATGGTACAAACATGCCGGAGGTCGGAATCGAACCGACATGGTATTGCTACCGCGGGATTTTGAGTCCCGTGCGTCTACCAATTTCACCACTCCGGCATAAACACGAATAGTGAACCGCCATATTATCACTCCAGCCCAAGACTGTCAATAGCGATCATCGGCCGCCTTAAGTTCTATTCGCGAAAACACTTATGGCTGAGCACAATTGGGTCATCCAATATGGAGATTGTAACAGAATGATCAGAAGTGACGTCGATCGTCGGTCGAGTCCGGGGCTGTACCCGGTTTGGTCCGGTTGGCCGGACGATAGCCGGTTCGAGAGGGGTGTAAGTGGCACTCCTGAGTTGGTTCGGTCCCTTGCTTGAAGACATCTGAATGGACTTTTGGACACCGATCGGTCGCCAATTCGCCTGATTCATCGCAAACATCGGCTCTGACTATCCCCTCCGGCTGTTCGAAATCATCCGGCGGAAGGTTCTTGCATGCCGCCAGCATGAACTGTGTCCAAATCGGTACCGCATTCCGGGCACCGTCCTCCGCTTCTCCAAGCGAAGTCTTATCATCGAATCCGACCCAAACGCCGGTAGTCACCTGTGGAGTGTAACCAACAAACCAGTTGTCGCAGTAGTTGTCCGATGTCCCGGTCTTCCCGGCGGCGGGGCGAGTGAAGCCCATCCATCGGGCACGCTGAGCCGTACCGGCATCGACCACCGATTTCATGATATCCACCATGATAAAGGCGGTCGGAGCTGACAGGACTTCATCCTTGCGGATAGAGAGGTTATTCTCGAGTACCCGTCCGTAGCGATCGACAATCTTGTCGATCATCTTGTACGGAATATGAATCCCTTTATTGGGGAAAGTAGTGAAGGCCGAGACCAATTCAATCTGACGTACTTCTCCGACACCAATCGCCAATGAGGGAACCGCCGGCAGGGGAGTAGTAATGCCCATTTGTCGGGCATAGAAAACTGCCTGTTCCGGCCGGACTTTCAGAAGCAATCGGATAGTAGCCAGGTTGCGAGAGAGTCTAAGACCATCGCGAAGGGTTATCGGCCCCAGAAACTTTCCATCGTAATTGTTTGGTCGCCATTGCTTGGCACCAGGAATGTCGAGGACGATGGGATTGTCATCGACGATGTCGGTCGTCTTGTAGCCGTTATCTATACAGGCTGTGTAGACAAACGGCTTGAAGCACGATCCCGGCTGGCGGAGTGCCTGGACAGCGCGGTTAAACTCTGATTCGTGGAAAGACCGTCCGCCGACCATGGCGAGGACGCCGCCGGTCGCGTTATCGATCGAAGTCAGGGCTCCCTGAACGAGTTTCTGGGTCGGTTTCTTATGCCCCGTGATGCTGTCAGTTTCGGTAATTACGTAATTTGGGTTGCGAAGCCCAAACGTATGGCTGATGTCGGAACGAAGAGAATCAACTTTGGCCTGGACCGCTACTTCGGCGACTTTCTGAAGTTCGGCATCGAGGGTGGTATAGACTTTCATCCCACCCGTATAGAGAGCGTCTTCTCCAAACTTGGTTAGCAGATACTGTCTGATGGTCTCGGTGAAGTAGGGCGCAATACCTTCGTTCTCGCCCCCCTGCGCGACTTTGATCGGCTCGTTCTTGAGCGAATCATACGTATGCTGGTCGATTCCCCCTTGTTCGTAGTAAACATAGAGTACCCGGTTGCGGGCTTTGAGTGACTTATCCGGATTGTTGAAAGGGGAGTTGATATTCGGGCCCCGAAGCAGCCCGATCAGGGTGGCGCATTCATTGATGTCGAGCTGAGATACGTTTTTGTTGAAGTAAGCGTGGGCCGCCGCCGCAACGCCGTAGGCTCCTCGACTAAAATAATACTGGTTGAGATACATCTCGAGTATCTCGTTTTTCGAATAGGTCCGCTCGAGCTTGATCGCCGTCAGCGCTTCCTTAATCTTGCGCTCCAGGGTCTTCTTCTGATTCAAGAACAGCAATCGAGAGAGCTGCTGGGTAATGGTTGAGGCTCCCGCCTTGATTTGGAGACTCAGAACATTGGTAACCGCCACTATCGCGGCGCGTCTCAAATTGATCCCCCAGTGACTGTAAAAGGCCTGATCTTCGTTGGCAATCAGCATGTCGATCAGGGGCCTGGGGATGTCCTTGAAGGGCGTGAGAGCGCGGTTTTCGCTATAGAATTCTTTAAGCAGAACGCCGTTACGGTCATACACTCTGGTGCTGAGGCTTGGCTCGATATTATGAAGCTGTTCAAATGACGGGAGTTCCGATTGGTATATCTGATAGGTCTTGACGCCTACAATGGTCAGAAACACCATGACAGCCAGTGCAAGGATTATGAGGGAATTCCGAAGGCGGGTCGGAGTAACCCTGAAGAATGCAGCGCCACGTTCCATCAATTTCATGCGGGCTAAAATCCCCTAACAGGAGGGTAGAGTCAAGGTAAAACCTTGGCCGGGGCAGGATGTTCCTGTTTGATTTTTTGGCGTAAACATGCTATCCTCAACAAGATACTCTCGGGGCGTGATCGGCAGTCGCTCCGTCCTGCACCTTATATGGTGCATTCACTAAAAAGTTTGAATTAAAGGAAGCGGTGGCCGTGTCCAGTCAGATTGATGATCCAAAAGTGCAGGCAGAATTCGAGCGCCAATGGAAGGTTATTGCGCGGGGGACGGTCGACCTGCTCCCCGAAGAAGAATTCAAGGCCAAGCTACTGAAGTCTATACGTGAGAATCGCCCGCTTCGCATCAAACAGGGGTTCGACCCGACTTCCCCGGATATTCACCTCGGGCATTCTGTCGGCATCCGAAAACTCAGACAATTTCAGGATCTTGGCCACCAGATCGTGCTCATAGTCGGTGACTACACAGCCATGGTAGGCGATCCGTCGGGACGATCCGCCACTCGCCCCCAATTGACCTACGATGAGATCCTCAAGAATGCTGAAACGTACGAAGCTCAGTTCTTCAGGATTCTGGATCGCTCAAAGACCGAAGTTCGCTTCAATGGCGAATGGTTTAAGAAGATGGAATTCCTCGATGTTATGACTCTGGCCGCCCACTATACGGTGGCGAGGCTTCTGGAACGAGACGATTTCACCAAGCGTTTCAAGGCAGGAATTCCAATTTCGGTGCACGAATTAATGTATCCACTAATGCAGGCATATGATTCGGTGGCGATCAAGTCCGATGTCGAACTGGGCGCAACCGAACAGAAGTTCAATCTGCTGGCCGGGAGAGTTATTCAGGAGGCGTACGGGATAGCTCCCCAGTGCGTTCTGACACTACCGATTCTCACAGGGCTCGATGGCGTTCAGAAGATGTCAAAATCGCTTGGGAATTATATTGGAATAGAGGAGTCTCCGAAGGAGATTTTCGGGAAGGTCATGTCCATTCCGGACAACCTCATAGCGGACTATTTTGAACTGGCCAGTGATGTCAGTATGGATGAACTGGAGCAAATTAAGGCAACATTGAAGGCCGGTACAACCAATCCGATGCTGCTCAAAAAGAGACTTGGGGAGACGCTGGTGGACATGTATCACCCGACCGGTTCAGGGCATGCCGCCCGAGAGGAATTTGAGCGGATCTTCTCGCAGAAGCAGCTTCCGGATGAGATCGAAGAGCTGACAATCGGCAAGATCTCCGGCGAGTTCGGCCTGGATGCCGGCAAAGTGCTGCTGGTGAACCTCCTCACGAAGGCTGGTCTGACCAAATCGAACGGCGAGGGGAGGCGGTTGATTGAAGGTGGAGGGGTTTCGATAGGTGATGCCAGAATCACTGACCCTAATTGTGAACTGGACTTGAAAAAGGCGGTGTCAGGGAGTGGCTCAATTATCCTGAAAGTAGGAAAGCGGCGGTTTCTCAAGATAGTTCTATAGGAGCAAATAGTGGGGGACTCCCGCTGCAATTTAGCCGTATAATGTTTTATGAATACACGACAGTACATGGGCATGGCCATTAGGGCACTGACCAACATCGGTGTGGCAGTGATGCTGCTGCTTTGCCTCGGTGGTCAAGGTTGGGCTGTTCAACGTCCGGACCAGACAGAGGTCCAGAAACCGATCGACCTCACTCAGGGAATCGGACTGGATTCGCGGGCGGTTGCGGGTTATGTCCAGGGATTGGCTCTCCGGCAAATGGGGGACAACTATGGCGCGATCGCGAGTTTCAAAGAGGCGCTCAGATATTTTCCCGAATCAGGCGCAATACGCATGGCGTTGGCGGAAATCTACTATAGTCTGCACGCGTTCGATGACGCAATCAGTGTCTTGAATCAAATCAAGGTCAGAGACGCCGATTTCTACCGCTTTCAGGCAACCTGTTTTCAGGCGATAGGCGATGGTCAGAATGCGCGCGATGCTTTCATGAAATTGGCGAATCTTGAGCCGGACAATGAGTACGCTCTCCGATTCCTGGCAGACTTCTATCAGCGATCCTATGACACGACGTCGACCATCTGGGCGCTGGAGCACTTGTCGGCGATAACGTCCAGCACGGCAGTCTGGAATGAGCTAGGTCGTCTCTACCTCGCCACAGGGGAACGGCAAAAATCCATACGGGCATTCGAATCTTCACTGGGGATTGACTCCGGCTCAGACAACAGCATGGCGCGGTCGTTTTTG
>JBATNE010000175.1:0-2039 GCA_049290195.1 Candidatus Zixiibacteriota bacterium | reverse complement strand
TTACCGGGGAGTCCGCTCCGGTCATTCGTGAAAGCGGCGGCGATCGAAGCGCCGTGACCGGTGGGACGCGGGTGATCAGTGATCGGATATTGATCAAGATCACGGCCGAGCCGGGACATACGTTTGTCGATCGGATGATTTCGCTAATCGAGGGAGCCAAGCGGCAAAAGACTCCCAATGAGATTGCGTTGGGGCTGGTGCTGGCCGGGTTGACGATCGTATTTCTACTGACGGTTTCGACTCTCAAGCTCTTTGCGGATTACAGCGCACAGGCGGCGGGACAGGACCTTTCGATGATCGTCACGGTGCCGGTTCTTACCGCTCTTCTGGTCTGTCTGATTCCCACTACGATCGGCGGTCTGCTGAGCGCTGTTGGGATTGCCGGGATCGATCGACTGATTAGAAGTAATGTCATTGCCAAGAGCGGCAAGTCGGTCGAGGCTGCCGGTGATATCGACGTATTGCTGCTGGACAAGACAGGGACAATTACATTGGGCAATCGCATGGCAACGTCGTTTGTCCCGGCGAGTCTCTTCACGGCGCAGCATTTGGCGGAGGCCGCCCAACTGGCATCGCTTGCCGATGAAACGCCGGAGGGGCGTTCCATTGTCGTTCTGGCCAAGGAACATTACGGTCTTCGCGCTCAGACACTCACGCCGCATCAGGCGACGTTCGTTCCGTTCACCGCCCAAACCCGCATGAGCGGCGTGGACATTCTCGAGGCATCCGAACCTGAACCACTTTCTATTCGCAAGGGTGCGGTCGACGCAATAAGCGCACATGTTTCCAGCCGTGGCGGAAACTTCCCCGAGGAACTTCTCGCTGTGGCCGATGAAATCGGTTCCACGGGCGGGACGCCGCTGGCTGTTTCGAGCGGGTCGCAGGTGCTTGGGCTGATACATCTCAAAGATGTTGTCAAAGGGGGGATCAAAGAACGGTTCGCCGAATTGCGCAGGATGGGAATCCGCACGGTGATGATCACCGGCGACAACTCCCGCACAGCTGCGGCTATCGCCGCCGAAGCCGGCGTGGACGATTTTATTGCCCAGGCGACGCCGGAAATGAAACTGGAGCGGATTCGCACGGAACAGCGCGAAGGGCATCTGGTTGCGATGACCGGTGACGGCACCAACGACGCTCCGGCACTCGCTCAGGCCGATGTCGGCGTGGCGATGAACACCGGTACACAGGCGGCCCGCGAGGCAGGGAATATGGTCGATCTGGACAGCAATCCGACCAAGCTGATCGCGGTCGTGGAAGTCGGCAAACAATTACTCATGACACGAGGAGCGCTCACGACATTCAGTATCGCCAACGATGTCGCCAAGTATTTCGCGATCATCCCCGCCATGTTCGGCGGGCTGTACGCGATCGGGGGATCGGCATTCGGCCCGCTGTCGGCTCTGAATGTCATGGGGCTCCATTCCCCGCAAAGCGCAATCCTTAGTGCGGTGGTCTTTAACGCGCTCATTATTATCGCGCTCATCCCGCTTTCGCTGAAGGGTGTGAAGTACAGAGCCGAAGGTGCGAGCAAGGTACTTCGCCGGAACCTTCTCTGGTACGGTGTCGGCGGACTGATCGCGCCGTTTGTCGGAATCAAGTTGCTGGATATCCTGTTGGTCGCCACTAATCTGGTGAAGTAAGGAATGAGAAATATGAAAACAATCAGCACCGCGCTCCGTATGCTCCTGATCATGACGCTCATAACGGGAGTTGCCTATCCGCTGGTCATTACGGCGGTGGCTCAGTTGATCTACCCGGATCAGGCTAACGGAAGCCTGATTCAGTCGAACGGCAAGACTGTCGGCTCGGCGCTGGTCGGGCAGAAATTCTCGGACCCGACACATTTCTGGCCCCGACCATCGGGAGTAGATTACAATCCGATGCCGTCCAGCGGAACGAATCTGGGTCCGACCAGTGCTGTACTGAGGGACTCAGTACAGGCGCGTGCCGCCATGCTCAGGGAAACCACTGATTCGATCACGCCAATTCCACCCGAACTGCTGTTTGCTTCCGGCAGCGGGCTCGACCCTGAAATT
>JBATNE010000174.1:0-33711 GCA_049290195.1 Candidatus Zixiibacteriota bacterium | reverse complement strand
CCTATAGAGTTGTTTTCAAGCTAAACGAGTAGGGCGTCGGTCGAGCGCTTCGCCGGCGTCTGTTGGGGCGGTGGGCAGCATCTGCCCGCCGCTTTTTTTGTCAGTTTTCCCCGGATTTCCCCCAAATGCGATACTGGCCCTCTATTGCCGCACAAGCGGTTACCGATTTGCCGGTGATATCTTACTACTTTGTCCTTGACACCTGCACAAATGTGCAGTATTCTGGTCTCAGGCCGATAATCAAGACACAAGGTGAGGATAAGCATGCAGGAATTCGCGATGAATCGTATTCCCGGGTCGACCGATCCGGCCGTGATCATGCCCACATTTGCTCCGATTCCGCGCCCCGAGGCGCGTCCCGATGGAATGGAGTTCTGCCAGGAACAGCTTGATGGCGATGCCTGGTGGCGGGGAGAACTGCCGGGGAGTGAGGAAGTCTATTACCTCAATTCCGGGACCTGCCCGGAGTGCAGCGGGGGGATGGTGCGTCTGGGAACCTGTTTCAGCTGCCCGGTGTGCGGCTACGGTTCCTGCGGCGGGTGATTTTGTCCTGACAGGATCTGTCAGTAAAAGGGGATAAGGTGAGGCTATGAAAGTGCGTGATCTGGAGCGGTTAGGATTGCCGAAACGTCTGATTGACGTCTGGCGGGAGCGGCAGGGGGAGATGTTGTTGCCGGTGCAGCGGCAGGCGATCAGCCGGGGTCTGCTCGGCATCAATGCCCAGCCGCATAATCTGATTATTTCCGCGCCGACATCATCGGGGAAATCCTTCTGTGCCGAACTGGCGGCCGCCAAGGCGATCGCCGAGCGGCACAAGGTGATCATGCTGTTTCCCTTAAAATCACTGGCCGAAGAGAAATATCGTGAACTGAGTAATTCGTTCGGACTGCTCGGCGTCCGTTGCCTGATTGTCACCGCCGATCATCCCGACAATGACCAGCCGTTTCTCCGCGGCGAATACGATATCGCGCTCGCCATCTATGAAAAGCTGGATATTCTCTTGAGCACCAATCTGGACGCTCTCATGTCGGTGGCGCTGATCGTGATCGATGAACTCCAGATGATCGCCGAGCCGCGTCGCGGCGCCATATTGGAACGGGCGCTGACCAAAGTGCTCGCTTCCTGTTATCACCCCATGCTCCTGGGATTGTCAGCGGTGATGGGACATACATCATCGCAGCAGTTGGCGAGTTGGCTCGATGCCGAACTGGTCACTGAGTCACAGCGTCCGGTTGATCTCTTGCGCGGTGTGGCCACCCGGGGGGCGGTGCGGTTCCGGTCATACAATACCGGCCGCGATACCAGCGAATCGTTCGAAGCAACGGATGATCCCGATGATCTGTTGACCCCGCTCCTCAAGCAGCTTCGGGAATCCGATGGTTCCACTATCGTCTTCGTGAAATCCCGTCGTGATACGGTCGATGCTGCCTTTCGTCTGGCATCATCGGTGAACTGGCCATCGGCGAAAACAGCGATTGAAAAACTGTCTCAGGATGAACCGTCGTTTTTGATCCGTTCCCTGATGCAGGGGATGGGGCGCGGGGTGGCCTTTCACAATTCTGATCTCTCCTGGGAACAGCGGGGGATAGTGGAAGCGGCGTTTGTCGCCAAAGAAATTCGAGTGCTGTTCACCACCACGACCCTGGCGCTTGGGGTGAACCTGCCGGCTGATACGGTCTTTCTGGAAACGGTCAAGTTTACATCGGGAGAATACGGCGAGCAGCCCGGACTGGTGCCGATCAGTCGCGCCGAGTTTGATAATATGACCGGGCGGGCCGGACGTTTGGGGTGTCAGGTCGATCGCACGGGTAGAGCGATCGTCCTGGCTCACTCCGAATTCGACAGCGATATCCTCTGGAGCAACTATATCGATGGTGAGAGCGATGCCGTCTGTGCGTCGGCGCTCTTGTCGGTATCGCTCGATGACTGGGCGTTGCACATGATCACCGGCGGTCTGGCCGAATCGGTGGCGTCGCTCAGACATATCTGGAGCCGAAGCTACTGCGCCTGTTCGCGGCCGGAGGTTGTGTTCGATGACGGCGCCGTGCTGACCAGGCTTCGTGACGAAGCTCTGATTACCGGGGTGAACGAAGATTTCCTGGCTGCCACATCGCTCGGACGGGCGGTGGCATCATCCGGGTTGACCGTCCGTCAGGGCTCGCATCTGCATCGCCAGCTCGAACACAATTTCCCGCAAACTCCGCTGGGCTGGACCGCGCTGGCGCTTAGTGCGCCGGATTGGGATTTTCCGCCCGGAATACTGAGTCGTTCCGAACAGCGAAGCGGTGCGCCGGTGCGGATGCTCTATCAGCGCTTCGATCATGAACTCGATGAGATCACGGCGCTGTTACCCGAAGATCATCGGCGACAGCCGCTCACCTTCAGGGCGTCGGCCATGCTCAAAGGGGTGCTGTTACTCAGTGACTGGTGTCGGATGGTGGATCTGCAGCGGCTGGAAGAGCGGTATCAGATGCATCTCGGGCAGATCAAATCGATCAGTGAAAGCGCCGCCCATTTGGTCAATGGGATTGCCTCGCTGATTGAATCCTCGGCTCGTCTTGATCCTGCGGTCGAGATGTTGCGGGATCATGCCTTCAGTCTCAAGGCCGGCATGCCGGCAGACTACCGCGATATGGTTGAGAGTTTCGATGGCTTGCTCAATCGGGCTGACCTGATTGCTCTGTCCAAGGCCGGCATAACCACCCTGCCGGACCTGCTGGAACTCTCACCTGACGAGGTGGCCAAACTGATTTCTCATTCTCACAAACAGACCGGGCTTATGACTAAAATTGATTCACTAAAACAGGAGGTTGCCATGCGCACCACATTGAACGCCGTACCGGCCGGTCTTGGCTCATTGCCGGTTTCGATGGAGATCGATGGATCCTACGAAGGGGATCGGTATCTCGTCCGCATCAATGGCCTTCCGGTGAAACTGACCGGCAAGTCCTTCAAGTATCTGATCAAGCTCGCTTGGTCACGTTTAAAGCGTGATGCCGGTTGGGTTTACAAGGAAGATATCGAGATTGGCTTTAATCAGGCTCGATATCTGTACCGGATGAAGAATGAGATTGCCCAGGGGTTTCCGTCGGCCTGGAAGATTTTCGAGAATAACCGGCTTGGCTATTACCGTCTGGATCTCAGCCCCGAAGCGATTCGGATCAACTTCGATAACCTGAGAGTCCACCCGGATTTTGAGATTCGCCAGATGGCGGAGCAGGTTTCTCCGGCTCCCCGGCCGTCTCAATCCAGCACCCTGTCTGCGTCGCTGCCCTGCTAAGGGCAGACGGCGCTGGGGGGCATACGCTTACCGCTGAGGACCGGATGGATTGACATTCCCGAGATATTCCGCGTCCTTTCTCTGGAGAAGCGGCCCAGACCGCCGATACTGAGTACATACGCGGCGTAACATATGATCATTCGTAGCAAGAACCGAATCCCCCAGGTTGGAGCCGACATCGAGGCTGAATACTCTGTATTGCCTCTGATGACTGGTGTCCTCATGCCCGGCATGACCATGGCTGTCCAGATAGGACGCCCCGAGAACCTCCAGCTCGTCGACCAGGTCATAACCGACAAGAAGGAATTCGTCGCCTCCTATTCCCACGCCGAAATTGACACCGCCACCTCCGCGCCGATCCACCAGGTCGGCGTGCTTGCGCGCATTGTCGACGTCCGCGAAGGTCCCGGCGGCAGCCGTATGGTGACGCTCGAAGGGACCAAGCGGGTCTCGATCAACCGGATTGTCTCAACCGAACCGTTCATCCGGGCTGTGGCGTCCACAGTCGAAACCCCCGCGTACGTGCGCCGAAACATTCAGCCCAAAGTCGACAACGCCATTGCCATCGCGAGTGAAATCACCCATCTCGATCCGATCTACTCACCCGAAGTCAGCAATGTGCTCAAGATGAATATCGAAGACCCATCCGCTCTGGCCGATCGGGTTGCGTCGACTTTCCATTTTCCGCTGGCCGCCAAGCAGGAACTGCTGGAGACCATTCCGCTCGAACTTCGTTTTGACCGTCTGCTGTATTATCTGAATAACGAATTGAATCGCGTCGCGACTCTCCTCAACATCAACCAGCATGTCAAGAAGCGGATCGAAGACGAACAGCAGCGCTATTACCTGCGCCAGCAGTTGTATGAGATCAAGCGGCAGCTCGGGGAAGAGTATACCGAAGAGAAAGAAGCGGCCCGGTTCCGCCACATGATCAAGAGCAGCCCGCAACTTCCGTCCGAAGTCATCGCACGCGCCAAGTTGGAAATCGATCGATTGAGCGAACTGTCGCCGGCGTCTGCCGAATACGGCGCGACCAAGGGGTATTTGGACTGGATTCTCAATCTGCCATGGGGCAAGAACTCAACTGAAGATTATCAGATCGCCGATGTCGAGCGCATTTTGTCGACCGACTACTATGGCCCCACGAGTCTCAAGGAACAGTTGATGCAGCGACTGTCTGTGCGCAAGCTCATGGGAGGTGTCGACGAAGGCCCGACGCTCTGTCTGGTGGGCGCGCCCGGAACGGGAAAAGCATCAATCGCGAAAGCAATCGCGCGTGCGCTCGGTAAGGAATTTGTCCGTATTTCAGTTGGCGGGATCGGTGATGTCAACGAACTCAAAGGCGCCCCGCGGACATGGTGGGGAGCATTCCCCGGCAAGATAGTCCGGACGCTCAGAACGGTTGGCACGCTTGATCCGGTGATATTGATCGAAGACATCGACTACTTCAACGTCGATAACAATTCGTCCGTCAACATGGCCTTGCTGGATGTGATCGACACCCGGCGCAACGATCGCTTCATGGACAACTATCTGGGTATCCCGATCGACTTGAGCAAGGTGTTCTTTATCTGTTCGGTTCGCGCATTCGAGGAAATACCTGAGCAGTTCGTTCCGCGCCTGGAGATCATTGAACTGCCGGGCTATATCGAGCGCGAAAAGATCGTGATTGCCAAGCGATACATCATTCCCAAAATACTTCGAAAGCACGGTCTTACCAAGGCAGAGTTCCGTACCAACGAAAAGACGCTCGCCTTTGTTGTCAATAATTACACGCAGGAAGCCGGACTTCTTGGGTTCTCACAGCAGATCGAGAAGATCTGCCGCCGCATCGCACTTGAGAAAGCTGAGAACCACAAGAACAAGAAGTCCTGGCACATTTATGACAAGAATGTCGAGACCTATCTTGGGACACCAATATTCATCCCTGAGAAACCCGAGAAACAGCCTGAGATCGGTAACGCCGCCGGCCTTGCCTGGACCGGATCCGGGGGAGAGCTGATGTTCATTGAAGGGCTCAAGATGAAGGGGGTAGGGGAGATCATTACGACCGGTTCGCTGGGTGAAGTAATGCGTGAGTCGATTCAGGCGGCCCACTCCTACGTACGCTCAAAATCCGACATGCTTGGTATTGATTTTAACGACTTCACACAGTTTGACGTGCACATTCACTTTCCTTCGGGAGCGATCCCCAAGGACGGTCCATCAGCAGGCGTAACCGTCTGTCTCGTGATTGCCTCGGTCATGTCGGAGCGTCCCATCAGAAACGACATTGCCATGACCGGCGAAGTCACTTTGCGGGGCCGAGTTCTGCCGGTTGCCGGCGTGAAGGAAAAGATTTCAGCCGCATTTCGCGCCGGGATCTTTCATGTTGCCTTGCCCCGGGAGAACGAGAAGGACATCAAAGAACTGCCCAGGGAAATCGTCCGTCGCACAAAATTCACCTTCATTGAACGGGTTGATGAACTATTCCAACTCTGTTTGTTGAATTTCACACCATCGACCTACACCCTCGAAAAGATCTTCGCCAAGGAAGTCGCCAAGGCCAAGCGGAAGCGCCGGACCGCCAGCCAACGCTCAAGGGCCGCCAAGGGACGCCGCAAGTAACCGACTGTGCGGCCACTCGCACACTATCCATCGCCCAACCAACTCCACTTTCAGCTTGACACCGAACCTCGCTCAACGGTATATTTCCGTTGAGCAGAGCGTGTAAATCTAACAATTAACTCACAGTAGAGAGCCCGTACTACTAAGTACGTTACTGCAAGTGATTGTCCAGCTCAATAGCCCTTAGGGCCGTTCAACATAAACTCAATAGAGCCGGACAATCCAATCGAACGGTAAACGCAGCGATCCGGGGAGAATACGTGCATCGAAGTGATGTGCCAGGGAGCTTGGCCGGTGGATCCAGCGACGCCGCAAGAGCGTCAGATTTACTCAGGTGTACACGGAGCAACGGCTCGCTATTTCTGATTCCTATAGTCTCCCACGTCGATTTGTCGATCGCTGCCGTACGATTTCAGTCAAGCAATCACGAGACCTCCGCATCTGATACAGGAGTAACACTATGAGAGTTTTCTCAGGACGAGCAGGTACATGGTGTCTGATCATGCTGCTGACCGCAGCCTCGGCCTTTGCAGGTCAGGGCTTGGTCTCCATTCAAAAAGTAGGTGGGCTGATAAGTGGGACGACCGTGGCTGCTGGAGCCAACGTTCGTTTCTTGATCAAGTTCTCCAACGACACCGGAGAGAAGTGCGATGTTTCCAACGGATTCAAATTGTCCTCTCCCGATGGCGCGGTGTGGGACAGTACCACCATGGATTCGATCGGCCCGATCGACAACGGTGGGACTCCGGGAGATCCCTCCGATGATCGCAACATTTGGTTCAACAAGTACTTTGACATCGCTTTCGGATTCCTGCGGGGAAGTGCTGACGGTCAGGGTGAGGACACTGTCGGTTGTCTTGCAGCCGGATCTCAGAACAAGACGCAATTCCAGCTGCCTATTACCTGGAATGACTCCGTATACGCGGTAACCGCATGGTTCAACGGCAAGAAGACATCGGCCGGAAAACACATCTGTATTGATACGGCGTACTTCCAGCCCGGTGGAACATGGTTCTGGGTTGGCAAGAGCCTGACGCTTTATTACCCGCCATTCCAGGGCGTGACCCCTGCGCAGCCTTATAGCGACGGAAATGTTGATACACGGCTTGGTTCAGGCTATTGCTTTGATATCTATGCACCGGCGCTGGTAGTGACCCCGCCACAACTGAGTTTCAGCTGTTTGCAGGGCAACACCCCTCCCGCCAACCAGACATTTACCGTAACCTCCACCGGCGACGTGAACAGCGATTTCCAGAATTTCACGCTGGTGGAGAGTTCTCCCTGGATCATCAAGTCTCCGTCCTCTGGGACGACCCCCAAGACGATCACCGTGTCGATCAACCCGACTGGTTTAGCTCCCGGTGTGTACGTTGATTCTATTCAGGTTAACTCCCCTACTGTAGGTAATTCACCTCAGTGGGAGAAGATTACCTTGACGGTTATTGCTCCGGCTCCGACCATTTCGCTCAACAAATCGTCGATGTCGTTTGTCGGAGTGACCGGCGGAAGCAATCCGCCTTCGCAGTCCTTTATCGTCAAGAATACCGGTGGCGGTGTCTTGCACTGGTCCGCCAGCTCTCCTGCCTCCTGGATTTCTCTGGTTCCGGGAACCGGCGTCGATTCCGGACAGGTAACGGTCAACATTGATATCACCGGACTTTCCGCCGGACCACATAGCGATGTTATAACCGTCAGCGATGCTGCGGCCACTAACTCACCTCAAACGATCGCAGTCAATTTGACCCTGGGTTCCAACCTGCCGTTCATTCAGGTAGACTCGCAGGTCAATCACATAATTGTCGACAGTCATGTGGGTTCGGCAGGACCTCGGGCCATTACGGTCAGGAACGGCGGTATTGGCGCACTGAGTTTCACGTTAACGGAAAACTCACCGCGCATATTCACGTTGACACCGTCGTCAGGATCTGCGCCTCAGACCGTGTCGGTGGGATTCAAGCTGGTCGGTTACGTGAACGGAAATCAGTTCTGGGATACGCTCTGGGTAAACTCTCCCGAAGCCACCAATTCTCCGTACCCGGTTGTGTTCTATTTCAAGATCGTTGACACGCCGGCCGTCATCACCGTTTCTCAGGACACGTTGAGATTGACCAGCTATGAATGCAGCAACGGCCTCAGCGGATTTGTCTCCAAAGACAGCTTCATCATCTATAACTCGGGTGGTGATGCTCCGCTGAACTTCCACTTGTCTTATGAAACGAGTCTGGCGACAATCACTCCCGACGATGAGCAGGTACCATTCCTGATCAATGTCGATGCCATTGACGTGGCACTGCCACCCGGTGTCTACTATGACACAATCCTCGTAACCGCGATAAATGCCATCAATTCGCCGGTGCCCGTGATAATCAAGTACAGCAAACTGTCTCAGGATTTCCAACCGCAGATTGTAATGGAGCGAGACTCCTTCATTGTCCCAAGACAGGAACAAACGGGTAATCTGGAGCTGGCGTCCGCAATCTCCAATTTGCATGCGGGGTGCATGCCCTGGACATTGACCGAGGCCATACCGTGGCTCACTACCGAAACACCGTCGGGGAATGTTCCGGGTGCGGTCAAGAACCTCGTCAATGTCGACGCTCTGACGCGAGGTATCTACCGAGATACATTCACGATTACCGCCCCGCTGGCTTCCAACTCTCCCAAGAAGGTTGCCGTTGTGCTTAACATCTGGCGTCTTCATGGTGACATGAACTGGGATGGCATTATTGACCTTCGCGATCTCTCCCTGTATGTCGTTTTCATGACGGGAGGCGTGGGAGGAAACCCAAGGCCGGAGTATGCCGTTGGCGATGTAAACTGCTCTGGCATAGTCGACTTAGCTGATGTATCCATGATGGTCAGCTATCTCACCGGAAATATCTCCGGCTTCTGCGGCAATCCGTAAGTCGACCCTCATAGTTCTTGGAAATGCGCCGTTATATATATAGCGGCGCATTTTTTGTTGCCCGGACCTCAAATCAGATCAGTGGTTGACAGCGCGCTAAATTGTAGTATACTGGCGTTGGCAAGTGAAGTCAGTTCAATGAGTTGGAACGCTTTGCCGGCCGATCAAAAGAGGTCTTACAGTATGTAGTTCGCCATTACTTCAGGAGGTAATCCGTGAAATCACCGCGCTCAGTCCTTTTGAGCCTCCTCATCTGTCTTCTGTTCGTCTTAACCGCCCAAACATCGATAGCCGCGCCTGATAGTGACATCGATTGGTCCAAGGCGACACCGGCTCAGATTCACCAAAAAATGTGGGAGTCCAAGTCCCGATCCCTTGCTGATCAGCAGCATACTCGGGAACTGATGGCCCAATCCCCCATGGTCAATACTCAGACCAACTACGACATGAAATTCTACGATATTTATATCAGGGTAAACGATACCACGAAAATCCTGTATGGCTGGGTCGGATTTCTCGCTACGGCAACACAGAATGCTGTGACGGAGGTCCAGGTCGACTTCTTTGACAATATGTTTGTCGATTCCATTATTGCGCCCAGCGGACCGCTGCTGTACTCCCGCGCCTCGAATATGGTGACCATTACGCTCGATCAAACGTACAACACCGGTGACCCATTCAGCTTCAAATTCTATTATCACGGGCACCCGACCGAAGGTGGATTCCAGGCCTTTTCGTTTGGCACCAGACTGGGCAAGCAGGTAATCAGCTCCCTCTCTGAGCCGTATTTCTCCCGCACCTGGTGGCCCTGCAAGGACCGCAATGATGACAAAGCGGATTCCTTCAATATCGCTATCGAAGTGGACTCGTCATTCTATTGTGGGTCTAACGGTACTCTTGATTCTGTCAAAGCAACGTCCGTCAATACCAAGACTTACTACTACAAAGAACACCATCCCATGGCGAACTATCTGTTTTCAGTGGCCATTTCTCCGTACACCATTTGGACGGACTGGTACAAGTACAACGGAAATCTCGATTCGATGAGGATTACGAACGCCATCTATACTGATCGTGTGGCCTATGCTATGCCGCGATGGGGAGTGACTCCCTACGCCATCGGCAATCTGGCCTCAGTTTATGGACAGTATCCTTATATCGATGAAAAATACGGTCACTCCAACTTCGAGTGGGGAGGTGGTATGGAGCATCAGACCATGACCTCCATGACCGGTACAAACTTCGGCTTTTCCGAGGCGGTAGTGGTTCACGAATTGAGCCATCAGTGGTGGGGCGACATGGTTACATGTAAGACCTGGCCCGACATCTGGCTGAACGAAGGGTTTGCTTCGTACTCCGAAGCCCTCTATTACCTGAACAAATCCGGCTGGGAATCCTATCGAAGCTATATGGCCGGTATGGAGTTCTCCGGTGGCGGGACCATATACCAGTATGATACCACAAACGTCGGAACATTGTTCGGCACCATCGTCTACGATAAGGGAGCCTGGGTCGTTCATATGCTCAGGCGCGTGCTCGGTGAAGCCGATTTCCAGGCCATGATCACTGCTTGGGCAAGCGCTCCGTACAAGTACAGTTCAGCCACGACCGCTGATCTCCAGCAGGTAGCCGAAACCGTATCCGGCAAGTCCCTGGGCTGGTTCTTTAACGAGTGGATTTACGGCACGTATCGTCCCAATTACAATTGGTCCTGGCGCTCAGAACCGAACCCGTCGGGCGGCTATGACAATTACATGCTCTTCAAGCAGGTACAGACTACCTCGCCCCAGGTCTTCACCATGCCGGTCGACGTCTATGTCGATTACAATGTCACCAACGACACGGCGACTTTCTTCGTAGATTCGGCCAAGAAGCTGTTTCACTGGCACACCCCGGACCAGCTTCAGGGGGCCATACTTGACCCAGGGTACTGGATCCTGAAATATTCGACCTACAAATCCTGGCCAATGACTATTGTGTCTCAAACGGCAGATATGTCCGCAGGCCTCCAGTATGTTCAGTATCGCGATACCGTTGTACAGCTCGGGGCCGTTGGACCGATGACTGTGAGTGTGATTTCAGGAAGTCTCCCGACAGGCCTGACCATCAACAGCAGCGGCGAGATCAGCGGCGTCCCGACCGATTCCGGTACCTTTAACTTCCGCACCGTGTTCGTAGACAACGGAAGCGCGACCTCAGATTCCGTGTCATTGTCGATACACATTGCGCCGGCTACGCTGATACCCGGTGATGTCAACTTCTCCCAGACGAGCGTTGTTGACTTGTCAGACCTTTCCTCCCTGGTGTCATATCTCACGACAGGGACGCCGGTTCCGACCATAAAGAAACTGGCCGATGTCAACGCCGATTGCGTGGTTGACCTGGCCGATCTTTCCATAATCGTCTCTTTTCTCACAGGAAGCGGCGCATCGCTGGTAATGGGCTGCGCACCGTAAAATGACTGTTTCTAGGTTCGAAGCCGGGACGGAAAGCCGTTCCGGCTTTTCCTTTTTTATTGATTTCGGGAGGGAAAAGCGGCTTATTTGGTCTATCCGCAAACCCGGGCGACTACTACTTATCGAAGGGTGAATTCGTGCCAGACAAGAAACGACCTGAGACATTTCACATCTCGACCTACGGCTGTCAGATGAATCTCGCTGATTCATCCACGCTGGCGGCCACGCTCATTACCCGGGGATACCGCCGCGTCGAAGACGAGGCCAAAGCCGATCTGATTATCCTGAATACCTGTTCGGTGAGGGAGAAGGCTGAGGACCGGATTTACGGCCGACTGTGGGAGATCTACAAATTCAAGAAGCGCAAACCACACCTCAAAGTTGCGGTTGTCGGATGCATGGCCCAGCGGCTCGGCAATGACCTCAAAGAACGCGTGCCTCACGTTGACTACGTACTTGGGACCGATCGCGTATTTGAACTTCCCGATGTCCTCGAAGGAATCGAAGGAACACGGGAAGTGATGACCGCCTTTGGTCACGAGAATATGGATATGATCGCGCCCATCAAGGAGACGCCATACTCCGGCTTTATTACCATATCCCGCGGTTGCGACAATTATTGCACCTATTGTATCGTGCCGTATGTCAGAGGAAAAGAACGGGCTCATGCGGCGGACTATATTGTCGATGCCAGTCGCAAGATGGTCAGCGAGGGTGTGGTGGAAATCACGCTGCTCGGCCAGAATGTCAACAGTTACGAGTATGAGAATACTGACTTTCCCGGCCTGCTGCTTCGTGTCGCACGTGAGACCGGGGTTCAGCGCGTGCGCTTCATGACCTCGCATCCGAAAGACCTCTCGAAGAAGCTCGTCGATGCCATGGCCGAAGAACCGCGCATCATGCCTCATATCCATTTACCCCTCCAGTCCGGCTCAAACCGCGTTCTGCAGAAGATGGGGCGTATCTATACGATCGAACACTACCTGAAGATTGTGGAATATATCCGCAAGACGCTCCCATATGTGGCGTTGACGACCGACCTTATTGTCGGCTTTCCTACCGAAACCGAAGACGAATACGAAGAGACCCTCTCGGCGGTTCGCCAAATCAAGTATGACGGCGCTTTCATGTTCCGTTATTCCGTCCGCCCCGGAACTACGGCGGCCCGATATGATGACGATGTCCCCGAAGAGACGAAAATCGCGCGGTTAAACAAGTTGATAAAACTGCAGCAACAGATCAGCTATGAAGGCAACCAGCGAGAAATCGGCCAAATCCGTGTAGGGCTGGTGGAAGGAACTTCGCGCCGTAGCGAAACGTTCCTTCGTGCTCGTACCGAAGGCAATAAGACTATTTTGTTTCAGTCGCCTCACACCATGGAGCCCGGATCGGTGGTCGCTATTCGCGTGAATTCAGCCGACGCCTTCACCCTTCATGGAGAACTGGCAGGGATGAACTGATGCCCGGTCGAATCGCTCTCATACTTTTGCCCTTTGTGGTCCTGGCTCTTTACAGCTATGTGGCGATTCGTTTCAGGTTGTTTGCCGAACGATCCGAAGGAAAGTACCTCTATGTAATCGGCGGAATCCTCATGCTATTGGCGTCCATCTGGAGCGCTGTGGCGTCCGCCGCCGACTACAATACGTGGTTTGTCGTTACTGCCTATACCTGGATTAATCTCGGATTGGTTGCCACGCTGGTCATTGGGGCCGCCTTGACTGCGGTCGGTATGATCCAGCACGAGGCGCTCAAGCAGCGGCTGCTGGAAGAAGTCGAGCTCCGCGAAGGGAAGCTCTCCGTGCTGGAAAACCTCCAGCACGATGCCCGCGGACCGTATCAGTTACTTGAGCTGTTGAACCTCACGCTGCGGGAAATCCTCCTCCAATTCCCGGATGCCTGTGGCGCCATCTTTCTGGTGAATCGCAGTCAGCGCATGCTGGTCATGGGAGCGGCATCAGGATTCACAAAGAACGAAACCGCCCATCTTGAACACCTGGCTCTCGGCGGCAATATGATCAGTCGCGCGATAGAATTGGGAGAGCCCAGCTTGACTGTCCAGGTCGATTTTCACGATAAGGACGGTCGACTCATAGACACGCGATTCCAATCCGGCCTGGTCTTGCCGCTCTGCTCCGGGATGGAGCGGGTCGGCGCCATCTTTATCTGCGCCGAACCGGCCAAGGCAATCACGCGATCGGACATAAAGTACCTCGCGCCAATCGCGGAATGGCTGGCCGAAAAGATCAGAACGGCTCGTCTCAGCCGTGAACTTACCCTATTGAAGTCCGACCTTGAAGAAGGCGCCGGGCGACTGGCATCCACTCTCGGCCGCGTCACTTCGCTGGTCAAGGCTATTTCTGCTGATGATGCTCTCGCAACTTTCTGCAAAGGGATGAACGGCGTCATTGGAGCTACATCCACCCAGCTCTATGGCCTCCGCAACGGTACGATCGTTCACCATGGCGGAAGTGAGCCGACCGGACAATTATCAGAAAATTTCAGAACAGCCTTGATCGATGCCCTCGATCGGCGCAAGCCGGTTGTTATCAATCATGAATGGACCGACAATGCAGGGCACTCATCCATCGCCCGTTCGTCATTGGTGTTCCCGCTTGCCGATCGAGGAACCATCGATGCGCTCATCCTGAGCCGTGAATCAGGCGGAATTAGTATCAGCGATGACGATATGAAGCTCATCCAGACCTGTGCCTCACTCGCCGGTGCAGCACTGGATCTCCATGAAGGGAACCGTCGCGATCTCACTCGCCGGGTCGGGATTGACAAAGTCCTCCAGTTGTTGGCACTACAAACCGGTGAAACCGGAGTGCCGGCGGGGGCGGAATTCGTAGAAGCCATCGCCGATATCCTGCCGCGCAATTCTGCTGCCATAACGTTGCAGGTTTCGGACACGGCCCTCACGCTTCCGGTCCATGGCCATCGCGTGGATACTGGTGTTCTCTCTGAGCTGCGCATTGCGACCGGCGAGGGCCTGGTCGGATCGATTGTGGCTTCGCACATGGCGCAATTTGTCTTTGGGCGTCGCGAAGTACACGGCGCCATCGAGCAATTTGACATTCCCAATCGACATCTGATTCCTCGTCTCTTTGGCGAACGCCGACTCCCCAATTTCGTTGCGGCAATCCCGGTTCTCAGGGCTGACCGGATCAACAGCGTCTCACTGTTTTTCCTGTTTGACCTGCCGGAGTCCGAGCGATTTGAATGGGAGCGTCTGTTCCAGCTGGCCGGCGGGCTCTATTCCCTCAGACTCGCTCTCGATGACACTACCCGGGCAGCCTCACGCAGACAGTCAGCTGAGCTTTTTACTGAACCACAGGCGGCCGTTGTCAATCAATTGAACAACCACCTTGCCGCTGTCATTGGTAACGCCGAACTGCTGACTCGAAGCGACGAAATATCTGGAGAGGTAAGAGCCCAGCTGCAAGCGATTCTTGCCGAGGCCGAGCGCGCCGCTTCCATTGTCCACGGCCCATTGACTCGAGTCGAAACTCCTGCCGAAGCCGGTGTAGATTCTGAAAAGGACGATTTCGAGCAGACCATATTAGATGTTCTCGGACAAGCCCGTATTTCGGGAAGCCTCTACATGGCTGGAGGACGGGCACGCGAGATTTATGTGAATCTTCGGGCCAAGGTGGATCCGGTTGTGTCGGTAGAATCCGTTCGTCAGTTCTTCGAAACCGCACTAGCGCGGTTTGCGGCCACAGCAGCCGACGATGACTCGTTGACGATTTCCAGCTATGTTCGGGACAACTATCTGTATCTGGACATTTCCCGACATCACAAGAATTTCCCGGCCGTGGAGCCGGTTGCGGGGTTTGGCAGTTACGATTCGGCTGAAACAGCCCTGACGGCCCGGCCGGCCGACGTGTTCTTGAAACCGCTGTCGGGAACTCCCAGCGCGTACGCCGTTGACCGGGAAGGGACCCCTCCGGCCTTCTTGAGCTTCCGCTTTCCGATTCGGTCCGGGGCAGACCCCTCCGACCATAAGACCCCCAATTCTATCCGAATACTTGCGATTGACGACCAGCCGGTTATTCTGGACCTGATTTCGGCCATGTGCCAATCCCTGGGATATGGCGTCACTACCGCCTCTACGGCTGAAATGGGGGTCAAATTGGCCCTGGCAGAGCGCTACGACGTCATTCTGACCGATCTGGCCATGCCTGGGATGTCCGGGCTGGATGTCGCCCGCCAGGTCCGCAGGGTGCACCCTGAGACCCCCATAATCCTGGTCACTGGCTGGGAAGCTGGGATCGACGTCGCCAAGATGAAGGGGGCGGGGATAACTGATGTTCTCTATAAGCCGTTCCGAATTGAACAGTTGACCGATATCGTCCGCTCGACTGCCAGCCGCAAAGCCTAATTCCTCGCCTCCCCCTTCAATATCGTACCTGTTTGCCGATACAAGGTAAAGGTATGGAAAACACAGCCCCCCTTGATAAAGTTGCGGTCATCGACCGAATTCTCCGCGATGATAATATCATGAGCCTGCCACAGGCTCTGACAGAAATCCTCCGCGAAGTTGACAAGCCGAGCTCGTCGGCCGATTCCCTTTCCAAGATAATTCTTAGAGACCCGGCGCTCACCAGCAGGATACTCAAGCTCTCCAACTCCGCGTATTATGCCCGGTTTTCCCGGTCTTCGACCGTTCACCAGGCGGTGCAGGTGCTGGGGCTCTCGACCGTCAAGTGCCTGGCGCTTTCCTCTTCGGTGTTCGATGCCTCCAAAATTAAAGCGGCCACTAATATCGATGTAAAACACTTCTTCGCCGGCGTATTGACCATCGCGGTCGCGGCTCAGAAAATCGCCGAAGCTGCGGAAATGAAGTCGACGGAAGAAGCTTTCATCGCCGGTCTGCTGCACGACATCGGAATCATGTTCTTCCTGACTCATTATCCGGAAGAATACCGTCGCGTCATTCTTCGCAATAAGGGCGGGATGCCGCTGGTCGACGCAGAGCGCAAGGAAGTCGGACTGGACCATGCCGAGGCTGGTTACCACCTGGCCATGAAGTGGCGCCTCCCACAGAATATTTGCGAAGCGATTCGCGATCACCATCACTACAACGACATGAAACCGGTGGTCAACGTTACCAATGTCCTCCGGCTGGCGACTCTTGTTTCAAGTGAGGCCTTCGAAGTTTCCGCCAAGGATCCTCTCCAGAAGCTTCACCACAGTAACCAAATCGCCGCCATACTCGGAATATCGCGCGAACGGCTCGATAAGATCTCGATGTCGCTCTTGTCCGATGCCGTTCAGGTTGCCCAGTACCTGGAAGCGGATATCGGCTCGATCGAAGATATTCTCACCCGCGCCAACGCCGAAATCTGGCGCACCTATCTGATCGTTCAGAACCTCTTCAAGGAGCGGGAAGAGCTGACCCAGAAACTCCTGGCCGAAGAACGCGCCAAAGGGGCGGCTGAAGCCAAGAATATCGCCATCGCTACTTTGTCTCATTACGTCAATAATGCGGCCATGGCCATGTTTGGCCGGACACAAATACTCCGCCAGAGACTCGATAAGGGTGAGACGGAAAAGCTGCTTGCGGTCATGGGGCAGAGCCTCGACGTGATTGAAAATGGCATTCGCAAGACGATCGCCGTGCTCGACGAAATCAAGGCCATTTCTCCTATCGATGAGGTTTCATTCTACAATATGTCCCAGGCGATGAATATTGACGACCGCATTCAGAAACGCCTGACCGAGATGACCGGCCTCCCGGAACGGGTAGTCACCCCTGAGGGAAGCACACTCCTGAAATAGCGGTCTACTTTACGTTGACCGCTCCGCCATTACAACATACCTTTTGAGGCATGTTGCACTTCTTGACTGCCGGCGAATCGCACGGCCCACAGCTCACTGCCATTCTCGACGGCCTCCCGGCCGGATTGAAAATCACCCTTCGACAGATCGACTATCAGTTATCCCGACGCCAGAAGGGGTATGGCAGAGGCGGGCGGATGAAAATCGAACAGGATCGCGCACAGATCCTCTCCGGTGTTCGCCACGGTCGGACGATGGGCGGGCCAATTACCATGGTAGTCAAGAACAAGGACTGGGAGAATTGGTCGCTGATCATGGATCCCGAAAAGGGAATTCCCGAAGACCTCAACCTCAGGCAAAAGCGCCTCGCTCTTGATACCAGGACGCCCCGGCCCGGACATGCCGACCTATCTGGCGCCATCAAATACAATCACTACGATTTGCGTAATGTCCTGGAACGGGCTTCCGCACGGGAGACCGCAGCGCGCGTCGCGGTTGGGTCACTCGGCCGACAATTGCTGGAGCGCTTCAATGTTCAGTTCGCCTCTCACGTTGTTCGAATCGGTCCTGTGGCGCTGAAGAAGGCAAGCTTGCCCGCTGACCTTAATGAACTGGCAGAGATGACAGAGAACTCGGAAGTCCGGTGCATTGATCGTGCGACTGAAAAGCAGATGATTGCCGCTATACGCGAAGCCCACAAGAAACGCGACTCGCTCGGAGGCGTTGTTGAACTAATTGTTCGCGGCCTTCCCGTGGGCCTCGGCGGTTTCTCACAGTGGTTTCATCGCCTTGACGGACAACTGGCGGGTGCGCTCATGTCCATTCACTCAGTCAAAGGTGTGGAGATCGGCGGCGGGTTCGCCGGCGCCGCGCTCAGGGGTTCTGCTTTCCAGGACCAGATCTACTATGCACCCACCGGCGACAGGACTAAGAAGCACTTTTATCGATCCAGTAACATGGCGGGTGGCCTCGAAGGGGGCATGACCAACGGAGAAGACCTGGTCATCCGTGTTGCCGCCAAACCAATTTCTACGCTCAATCAACCCTTGGACTCGGTTGATGTGATTACCAAGTCGGCGGCCAAAGCAATGGTTGAGCGAACCGACAATTGTGTCGTCCCTGCCCTGGCTGTAATCTGCGAAGCGGTTTCCGCGCTGGTGCTGGCAGATGCATTTCTGGCAAAGTTCGGCTCTGACAACATGGCCGAGACTGAACGGAGCTACCAGAGTTGGCTCGAGACGAATTACTGAGTGTGACGTTACCAACCTTGTCATAGAAGGAAGTCCTGATATGAAGTTCACCTGCCTGGCTTCGAAAATCGATGACCTTGCGGTCGACACTATCGTCCTGTTTTCCACTGAAATAAACGATCTCAAAGACCCGCTGCTCAAACGGATAGATAAAGCCACGCGCGGCGGACTTTCGGCGTTGCTCTCGGCCAGGGAATTTACCGGCAAGTCCGGCGAGCTGGCGACTCTATTGAAACCAGAGGGACTGAAATGCCAGCGCGTTTTGATGGTCGGGCTTGGCAATGCAAAGGGGCTCTCAACTGAAGCCTTCAGACTGGCGATGGGAACCGCTTCCCGCGCCAAAGGACTTTCCGGGAGCAAAACAGCCGCTATCTGCTTTGACCGTTTCCGCGATCCCGGGTACTTTCAGGGTGCTGTCGAAGGGTACCTGCTTGGGTCATTCAAAATGCTCGAATTCAAGAGCGGGGAAGGGGCAAAAAACAAATCCCAGCTCGGAGAAGTACGACTCGTCGTACCCGAAAAGGGACTTCTCAAGAAGCTCACAAGTGCCGCTCGCTATGGCGAAGTTCTGGCCAATGGGCAGCTCCTGGTGCGCCGTCTGGCACAGATCCCCGGCAACTACTTGACACCTGACATTTATGCGCAGGAAGCCCAGAAACTGTGCAAACAGCAAGGCGTGTCTATTCAGATTCTCGATGAGAAGACTATTGCCCGAGAGAAAATGAACCTCCTCCTGGCAGTGTCTCAGGGCTCGGTCGAGCCGCCCCGCTTTCTTACCCTAAAATATAACGGTGCCCGCGCCGCCCAGAAGCCCATTGTGCTCGTGGGGAAAGGCGTGACCTTCGATGCTGGCGGTATCTCCCTGAAGCCCCCGCAGGATATGCACGAAATGAAAGGGGACATGACCGGTTCAGCCATCGTTCTTGCAGCTATACTATGTGCCTCTCAGCTCAAGCTGCCAGTCAATGTTGTTGCACTGATGCCCCTAACTGAGAATCTCCCCTCAGGAACTGCCCTCAAACCGGGGGATGTCATTACCTCGCGCAAAGGGCTCACCGTTGAAATCATCAATACGGACGCTGAAGGGCGACTTATTCTGGCTGATGCGCTGGATTACGCCAACAAGTTCGATCCTCAGGCAGTGGTAGATATAGCCACCCTTACCGGCGCTGCCCTCTATGTCCTCGGCTATGCTGGAGCGCCGATTCTGGGAAATCGCAAGGCCTTGATGGACCAGGTACGCAGAGCAGCTGATGCTACGGGGGAGAGGGTCTGGGAAATGCCGTTGTGGGATGACTACAAAGAGCACATGAAATCGTCGTTTGCCGACCTAATCAACTCGGGCGGGAAACCGGCTGGAACCCTGACTGCGTCTGCGTTCCTGTCGAACTTCATTGGCGAATGGC
Source organism: Candidatus Zixiibacteriota bacterium (assembly GCA_049290195.1). Classification (GTDB taxonomy): domain Bacteria; phylum Zixibacteria; class MSB-5A5; order GN15; family FEB-12; genus FEB-12. The sequence goes on along the minus strand of JBATNE010000174.1, from coordinate 14,026 downwards.
CCTGGGCCCATATTGATATCGCTTATGTCGATGTCGAACCCAAGGGGAAGCCATACACACCCAAAGGGACCACCGGGTTCGGCCTCCGGCTTCTAGTGGACATGCTGGCGAATTGGAAGAAAATCTGAGTTTTCGAAGTACCAAAAAAGAAGGCCGGGCGTGCTGCCCGGCCTTTTTCTTATCCCAAGTCGTAAGACTATTTCTTCTTTAGCACGGTATTACTTCTCGCAGCCGTACTGGATCCTTTGGACCAGGCCGGGAACTTGTCACTCCCTGGGCCGGTGAGCTTACGCAGTCCACCGCCGGTGATATCGCAAATGTAGATAGAACCGTCGTTGGTCGAGAACGTCAGCCATTTGGAATCCGGGGAGAACGAAGGTTCAACCGTATAGACTGCCGTCCCGGCCGGTGCCGAGAAGACCAGATACGGAGTAGCCAGATCAGGAGCCACAATGTAGACACCCGAGCGGGCAGCATCGGTATTCACGTACGCAATCCACTTACCGTCAGGTGACCAGGTTGGCGTGATGCAACCCGCCATTTTCTTGGAGGTAATTCGAAGCGAATCCATCGATTTCATGTAATTGGTATGGGGGAGAATAGTGAATCCCTGGGGCCGAATACTCTGAGCATCCTTAGCCGCGTCCTTGTTACCGTACAAATGCGTGACCGCGATATCGCCGGTCGGACTGACTGACGGTCCCATCAGGAATTCATTTGCATTCTGCCAATCCTTGCGAATCATGTTGAAGCTGCCACCCTCCGGATCGATCGAGCAGATCTGATAATTGAGGAATTCAGCATTGACACGATTGGCGTTGCAATCTTTGGTGAAGTAAATCGCCTTGCCGTCGGTGCTCCATTCGGGGTCACGTCCACCCAACTCATCGGTGATACGGTGCCACCACATGGTCTTGCCCGCCTTGGCAGAGTCAAGGTATGCGACAAAAATGTCGTAGATCTTCTTCCGACCGCCGCTGCTTTCCATGGCGTCAGACCACTCGACCTTGCCGCTGCGCGTAAACGCAATGCGCCGCCCATCAGGTGCCCAGCTCAGGCGACCGTCGGCATTCTTGACCTGAGTCACCAACTGCTGGTTGGTGCCGTCGGCGTCCATAATCCAAACATCCCCTTCGCGAATGAAGGCAATCTGCCCGGAAGGACGGGACGGGATGGTTCCGGCCAACGCGGCAGGAAGCTTCTGGCCGAACGAAGTCGGCGCCGAAAAGAGGGCCAGTCCCGCGAACATCAGGAGTAGCCGCATTGAGAAATTCTGTAGCTTCTTCAAAATTGGATCCTCTTCGAAAATCAAAAGTCCGGCACAAGATAGGCTTGGCCGGACTTCTGTCAATACCGTTAGAAGACTTTGACCATTACCAACTGAAATACTTGCGCAAAGAAAGCTTGCCACGAAGTCCGGTGAAGGCCAGGTCAACGCGACCATCTTCGGTCCCGGTGTACGATGCCACGACTTCCTGGTTTGTAGAATTATACCACGCGACATTGGAAAAGTTCAGGTAAAGGTAGTTGGCGTCGGCGCCAAAAGTCAGCCCCGGGATAATCGGATATTCCATCCCAAAGTTGAAAGAAAAACCTGGGGCATTTCCCTTAAATGTGGCGTTGGCGCCATCGGGAGCCGCGGTCGAGAGATTCAAGTTCTGATACTGCGGAAACATGTTCCAGTTAACGCTGTAATACCCTGCGGTTGCACCAATCCAGGCCGAGATGCCCTTCATTGTCTGAGTCGGCAGCGGGGGATTGACCACGTAATACTGCACACCGGTGTATGCACCAATTACGGAAATCTCGGAAGTCGGATTCGTGACTGTCGTCGGAGATCCGCCGACCGGAGTGTACTGGACCGAACCCGTTACTTTTTCGGAGTTCTTCAACCAATATTCTCCACCCAGCGACCAGCCGATGTGCTTGGAGACCATCATGCCTACATCTGCACCCACAGACTTGGCATTGTACTGACCGGCGAACTGACCACCCGTCATCTGCGTATTCAAGTAGCTGTCAAACTTGTTGTAGTCGGTCGAGCGGCTGAGTCTGTTGTACTGTGCCTGCATGTTGAACCAGCCGGTATGCTTGACATGCTTCTTGGCCGTTTTCTTCAGATAACGGTTGACGATATCCTGTTCAGATTCGGCGGCCAAGGCGGCTCCAGCGAACGCGATGAGCGCCAGACTCACAACTGCGGTTGTAAGACGGAAACGCATTTTTCCTCCTGGGTCTTCTTAACGGTTGTTATATGGACTTGTATCGGAAGAACCGGGGGATATCTTTACGACGGAAATTAAGGTGCCGGACGAAATAGAAAGAGGCAGACCCAGGGGATCTGCCTCGTAGATAGCGACTTAATGCTCCTACCGGATCAATCGGCTGACTTGGCGTAATCCATACTCGCCAGCTGGCTGTACAGATTCCACCGACGGGTGCAGTCCTTCTGCCCCTCAACCATGAGCCATTTGGCCCTTTCCGGGTCCTTGGCGATCAGGCTGCGCCAGCGGTTCTCCGCATAGGCATACTGCTCAAACGGAATCGACGGTTCCTTGCAATCGAGCTGCAAGGGGTTCTTCCCGGCGTGGAGAAGATCCGGATTGTAGCGGTACAGGAGCCAGTGACCTGACTTGACCGCCAGTTCTTCATGGTCCATACCCTTTTCCATATCGATACCGTGAGCGATACAGTGGCCATAGGCGATAATGATCGACGGTCCGTTGTACTTCTCAGCCTCCACGAACGCCTTCACCGCCTGGTTCTGGCTGGCGCCAATGGCAATCTGGGCGACATAGACACTGGTATAGGACATCATCATCAGGCCAAGATCCTTCTTGGGTGTCGACTTACCGGCCGCCGCAAACTGGGCCGTAGAGCCGCGTGGAGTAGCCTTGGACATCTGGCCACCGGTATTGGAGTACACTTCAGTATCGAGTACCAGGACATTGACATTCAGTCCGGAAGCCAGGACATGGTCCAGCCCGCCGAATCCGATGTCATACGCCCAGCCGTCACCGCCGATAATCCAGACCGACTTGTTGACCAGGAAGTGAGCGATGTTCTTGAGCGCTTGAGTGCGTGGATCGCCCGTCATCTTGTCCAAACGTTTCTTGAGTTCAACAACTCGTCCTCGCTGGATTTCGATTCCGGCCTGATTCCTCTGGTCACCATTGTGCAGCTCATCGTACATGTCCGGAACCAGTTCCTTGACCAGTTCATACGCATATTCTTTGAGCTTGTCAGCGGTCAGACGCATTCCGAATCCGAATTCGGCATTGTCTTCGAACAGTGAGTTGGACCAGGCCGGTCCGCGTCCGTCCGCTCGCTGGCAATAAGGAGTCGTCGGGAGGTTACCGCCGTAAATCGAACTGCAGCCGGTGGCGTTGGCGCACAGGGCACGATCGCCGAACAGCTGAGTCATCAATTTGACATACGGCGTTTCGCCGCAACCGGCGCATGCGCCAGAGAATTCAAAGAGCGGCTTGACGAACTGCGACCCCTTGGGCGTTTCCATGTTGAACTTGGACGGATCGGTGTCCGGGAGGACATCGATGAAGAAGTCCCAGTTCCGCTTTTCCTGCTCGCGCAGCGGGGCCTGCGGAGCCATATTGATCGCCTTGACCGATGACTTAGTTCCATCGGGGTTCTTCTTCACGGCAGGGCAGGCGTTGACGCACAGGACGCAGCCGGTGCAATCTTCCGGCGCTACCTGAAGCGAATAGAACATGCCGTCAAACTGCTTGGTCATGGCCTTGATATACTTGAACCCTTCCGGCGCCTTCTTGACATACTCGGCATCGAAAACTTTCGGCCGAATGGCGGCGTGCGGGCAGACCAGAGCGCAAATGTTACACTGAATGCAGACATCTGCTTCCCACACGGGAATGTCCACCGCGATATTCCGCTTCTCGTACTGCGTAGTGGCGGTCATGTAGGTGCCGTCGTCCGGGAATGCTGATACCGGCAGATCATCGCCGCGACCGGCAATAATCTCAGCGGTCACTGCCTGTACGAATTCCGGAGCATGAGACGGAACAATCGGCGGGCGGGTGGTGGCACTTGTCGGCTTGGCCGGGTACTTCACCTCTTCGAGGGCAGCGACAGCGCCATCGACAGCGGCAAAGTTCATGTTAACGACTTTCTCACCCTTTGAGCCGTACGTCTTGACGATCGCTTTCTTGATCGCCTCAATCGCCTTCTCTTTCGGGAGAACGCCCGAGATGGAGAAAAAGGCGGTCTGCATGATCATATTGATTCGTGCACCGAGACCGAGCTTCTTACCAAGTTCTATTGCATTGATTACCCAGAATTTCGCTTTGGCATCGATAATCTGCTGCTGGACTTCCCGAGGCAGTTTGTCCCAAACCTCAGCGGCAGAATACTGCGAATTCAGAAGGAATACGCCACCTTCCATCAGTTTGTCCACCATGTCATACTTCTCAAGGAATGAGAAGTTATGGCAGGCGACGAAATTCGCCTTATTGATCAAGTACGGCTTGCGGATCAATTCTTTGCCGAAGCGGACATGTGACACAGTCACAGCGCCAGCCTTCTTGGAGTCGTAGACAAAGTACCCCTGGGCATAAAAGTCCGTGTTCTCGCCAATGATCTTGATCGAGTTCTTGTTGGCGCCAACAGTACCATCGGCTCCCAGACCGAAGAACAGCCCGCGGAAATTGTCCCCTTCGATATCGAAACTGAGATCGGAATCCAGCGACAGGAATGTCACGTCGTCCTTGATACCGACGGTGAAATTACCCTTTGGGGAAGTGGCTGACAAATTGTCAAAGATGGCCTTTGCCATCGGCGGATTAAACTCTTTGGAACCCAATCCATAGCGACCACCGACAACCAGCGGGCGCTGGCTGAACTTCGCCCAGCCTTTGTCGAGACCTTCGTTGACAGCAGCCTGGATATCGGTATACAGGGGTTCGCCAATAGAGCCCGGTTCCTTGGTGCGATCCATCACGGCGATCCGCTTCACCGTAGCGGGGAGCGCCTTCACGAACGATTCAGTCGAGAACGGACGGAACAGCCGGACCTTGATCATTCCGACTTTTTCACCCTTGGCCACCATGGCGTCGACAGTCTCATGGACCACTTCAGCGCCGGTTCCCATAATGATGACAACTCGTTCCGCCTGAGGGTGACCGTAGTAATCAAACAGGCGATACTGACGGCCTACCTGAAGCGCGAACTTGTCCATCATCTGCTGGACGATCGCCGGGGCGGCAGTGTAATATTTGTTTACCGCTTCGCGACTCTGGAAAAAGACGTCCGGGTTCTGCGAAGTTCCCTTAATGGTCGGATTGTCAGGGGAGAGGGCGCGAGCGCGATGATTCGCCACCGTCTGCTCATCCATCATATAGCGCATGTCGTCGAACGAGATTTCTTCAACTTTCTGAACTTCGTGGGAAGTCCGGAAACCGTCGAAGAAATGTATGAACGGTACACGACTGGCGAGAGCGGCGGTCTGCGAGATAATCGCCATGTCCATGACTTCCTGCACTGATCCGGCGGCAATGAGTCCGAAACCGGTCGAGCGGGTGGCCATTACGTCGGAATGATCGCCGAAAATCGACAGAGCATGAGCCGCCACAGCGCGAGCTGAGACATGGAAGACGGTCGGCGTCATTTCACCGGCAATCTTAAACATGTTCGGGATCATCAGCAGAAGCCCCTGGGAGGCGGTGAAGGTGGTCGTCAGGGCACCGGTTGAAAGGGCGCCATGCACGGCACCTGCGGCACCCGCTTCAGACTGCATTTCGACGACAGTCGGAATCGTACCCCAGATGTTCTTTTCCTTCGCGGCCGATTTGGCATCACAGATTTCCCCCATATTGGAGGACGGAGTGATCGGGTAGATGGCGATCACTTCATTGGTCGCGTGGGCGACGTACGCAGCGGCGGTATTGCCGTCGATCGTCACCATGCGGCGCTTCTTCGGACGATCTACCTCTTTATTCTGAGCTTTGACAGCTTCCTGTAACATCGTTATATACTCCTAAAGTTCATAGAATGCATAATCTACGTTAGTATCGGCCTTTTCAGTCGCTTTTTGACAGGGTAATATTCTGCTGACCCTGATACTTTCCCTTCTTATCCTTATACGAAACCTGGCACACCTCATCAGCTTGCAAAAAGAGCAGCTGGGCAATTCCTTCATTCGCATAAACGCGAACAGGGCACGGGGCGGTATTGGCCAGACTGACGGTCGCAAATCCTTCCCATTCCGGCTCAAACGGCGTCACGTTGACAACCACTCCCGATCGGGCATATGTCGACTTGCCAAAACAGATCGTGATAATCTCGCGGGGAATACGGAAGTACTCGAGGGAGCGCGCCAGAACAAACGAATTGGCCGGAATCAAGAGGGAGTCCCCCTTGAAGTCAGTGAATCGAGCAGACTCCGGCTTTTTGGGATCTATTTCCTTGGTCGCGGTGGAATCCAGGATCTTGAACTCATCCGCCAGCCTAAAGTCATAGCCGTAAGCCGACACGCCGAAACTGATTCCGGGGCGCACTTGTCCAATTTCAAACGGCTCGATCATTTTGTGATTCCGAGCCGAATCGACTATCCAGCGGTCTGACTTGACAGGCATGGCCTCATTTCCTTTGAGTCCAAAATCACATTTCGGAGAGTATAAGTGATTTTTTTCTCAAAGTAAACCAAATTAGGGCCATAGAGGACAAAAAAAGTGACTATGTAGTAGTCATGCTCTTTTTGCGCTGCCACTCAACCAGATCGGCCACAGTGTACTGCTCAAAAATGGTCACGAGCTGCTTTTCAGCAACCATGATGACCTCTCGCAGTGCACAGAATTCGTGCCCGTTCCGCTCACAAGTCCGGATGTCTTTAATACACTTCATCAAGTGGTAGGGGCCCTGAATGGTTTCCAACACTTCCTTAATAGTGATGTCCTTTGGGTCCCGGGCCAAAGTGAAGCCGCCTCTTACGCCGCGATGCGATCGCACAATCCCCGACTTGGAGAGTGATTGAAAGATCTTGGCGAGAAATTTCTCGGGTATGTTCTGCGACTCCGAGATCTCCGAAAGCGGAGTGACCAGCGAGCGGTCTTTTTCGGCGAGGTACAACACCCCGAACATTCCGTATTCTTCCGCTTTGGTAAATTGCATAACGACCTACCTTGCCAAAGGAACTTGGCGTTTTAAGACTTCGGCCCCGATCTGATACAAATCGGGTATCTTATGTCTTTATATCGGCAAAGTTACCAATCGTAGACTCTTTAGTCAACTACTTTCGTTACTTTTTTCACAAAAAGATAGGTATCAGGGCACCTTCTGCGCGCTCCAAAAGGTTTAAAAAGTGCTTTGCCTGGCCCCCGAAATTGGTTAGATTAGCCGACTGGTGACTAATGGAAAAAGACTCAACTAAAGGCCTGCTAATAGTTTACACGGGGGATGGGAAGGGGAAAACGACAGCCGCTCTGGGCATGTGTGTCCGGGCCGTAGGCTATGACTGGCAGATTTGTCTGATCCAGTTCGTCAAAGGTAGCTGGAAATATGGGGAATTAAAGGGGCTCAAGCGACTTGAACCCAACGTGGAATTGCACGTCATTGGGGAAGGATTTGTAGGGATTCTCGACGACGACAAGTCGTTTGAAGAACACCGCAGCGCCGCACGCAAGGGTGTAGAACTGGCTCTGGAGAAAATAAAATCGAAGAGATACCAGCTCGTCATCCTGGACGAACTCAACGTCGCGTCGACTCTGGGGCTGGTTACTACTGACGAAATCGAAATGATTCTTGCCGCCCGAGGGGAGATGCAGAATCTTGTCATAACCGGGCGTGGGGCGCCGGAATGGCTCAAGGACCAGGCGGATCTCGTTACCGAAATGCGGGAAATAAAACACCCCTATCAAAAGGGGATTCTCGCGCAAAAAGGGGTCGACTGGTGAACCGTTCGCCCCGCGAAAACGTTGCACGATGATTCATTCGCAAAAGGAACAATACATGGGTACGGAAAAGATATACGATGTGGTTATAGTCGGCGGCGGCCCGGGCGGTCTCTGCGCCGGCATGTACTCGGCGCGGGCGCGTCGCAAAACCGTTTGTCTGGAGAAGTTTCTCCCCGGCGGCCAGATCGCGATGACCGGCGAAGTTGAAGATTATCCTGGATTTGAGCACATTTCCGGGGCCGAGCTCGGTATGAAGCTGACCGATCACGCCAAGAAATTCGGTCTGGAAATCGAAATGGAAGAAGTGCTCGAAGTGTACTGCGATGGGGAAGATCGGGTGGCCCGCTGTGCCTCCGGTAATACCTACCGTGGCAAGGCCGTCATTTTGTCCACCGGAGGCTCACCGGTGAAGCTGAACATCCCGGGCGAACTGGAGTACGCCGGCAAAGGGGTGTCCTATTGTGCTATTTGTGATGGCGCTTTCTTCCGCGACAAAGTAATCGCCGTGGTTGGCGGCGGGGATGCCGCGGTCGAAGAAGGGGCTTTCTTGACCAAGTTTGGTACCAAGGTGCACCTGATCCACCGCCGCGAACAGCTACGCGCTCAGAAGATCATCCAGCAGCGGGCGTTCGACAACCCCAAGATGAATTTTATCTTTGATACTGTTGTCGAGTCGATTAATGGCAACGATCGCGTCGTGACCGACCTCACGCTCAAGAACATCAAGACCGGCGCCGTCTCCAAACTCGACGTCGGCGCGATCTTTGTGTACGTCGGATTCCATCCCAATTCAGGGATTGTTAGGGAGGGACTCAAGAGAGACCCGAACGGCTATATAATCACCGACGAAAAGATGGAAACGTCGATTCCCGGAATTTTCTGCTGTGGAGACGTGCGAGCTCAGTTGGTCCGTCAAGTGACCAATGCGGTGGGGGATGGTACGACGGCTGCCGTGGCCGCAGAGAAATATATTGAGCACCTTGAGGACCGTCACGCTCAGCGGGTCTAGACGGCACATTTCAGAGTGAACGGACAATGGATTGTCCACAGGAATGATCACCATTCAGCCGAATGATAGAGGCGAATTGTTACATTCGGCTGATATCTCTAATGAAACTTTTGTGTTTGGCCTTCGTTTATTCAGACCATGAGGGAGATCATACATGGATGAACAGGTAATGGTTCCGCAAGCGGCTCCGTCTACCGGCAGCGGTTCGCTGTCGTTCCGGGGTCTGGCCGAGGTGTTTTACAAACCGACGGCATTTTTCAGAGAGTTAGTTGAGCGTCCCAAGGTTCTGGTTCCGTATGTCGCACTTGGGTTGATTCTCATCGCATTTCTGTATTTGACGCGCGAACTCGTGTGGGAAATGGTTTCTCAGACGCCCAAGTTCGCCGAGCAGATGCAGAACTCGCCTATTTCGCCGGAGACAATGCACAAGATATTCGGGTATCAGTATGTCTTCGGCGGATTGATTGCTATGCTCTGTGTGCCTCTGTTGGGGGCCGCTTTGGCTCTCTTCTGGGGAAATTTTGTTTTTGCCGGCAAGGGGCGCTTCAAACAGCTCTTGTCCATCGTCCTCTACGGCGAGATCATTTACGCCATGGGTGCGATCGTCAATCTCGCCCTCATTCTGCCGCGTGGCAATCTTGGCGCCAACCTCTCCCTGGGTGTGCTGGTCGCATCGCAGGGAATTGACAGTGTAATCTACACCGCTCTGTCGAAGCTGGCGGTTTTCATCATTTGGGAAATCATCGCAATCGGCGTTGGTCTCTCCGTACTGTATAATACCAAAGCGAGCCGGGGATATCTCATCTCGGTGCTTTCCGTTGGGATGCTTTCGGTTCTGCACATAATATTCACCGCTGTCGGGAAAATGTTTCAGGGTTAAGGAGTCATAGATGACGCGTATTGTACGTGGAGTGTTCATGGCAGCAGTCGCGCTGCTCAGTCTGGGAAGTATGTCCCGCGCCAAGGATTTGACGCTGGACGACTGCATTGATCTGGCGCTGAAGAATCGCGCCTCCATTATCGCCGCACGTGGTAATGTGGAACTTTCCAAATGGTCGGAGCGCACCGCCCTGGGGCAGTTTTTGCCGCACGCCAGCGCCAGCTACGATTATCTCAAGAGTCAGTATCGTAGCGGCAAAGTTCACTCGCCCGCCGGCGATTCGACTGTCGCCAACTACGATGTCACGGCCAAATCGATGGGTGTTGGTGCCAGTATCAATATGCTGCTCCCCGACGCAATTTTTAACTATACCGCTGCTCGTATCGATCGATTCGCATCCCAACTCGACGTCATCGGCTCGGAGCAGGACCTTATCTTTGCCGTCAAAGAAGCCTTCTACTCCTATCTGGCCGCCGAGCAGAACTACTCAGTTCAGCAGGAAGCGGTCAAGCGGTCCGAAGAACAGCTCAAGCTGATCCAGTCTCGCTTTGAATTGGGGTCGGCGGCATTGTCTGACGTCCTCAAACAGAAGGTGCTGTACGGAAACGACAAGCTCGCTTTACTCGCGGCGTCCAATTCCATCACTAACTCGAAAGCCAACTTGTCCTATACAGTCGGAGTCGATCCCCAGGCTGAGACGGTATACTCCAGCGAATACACGGTTCGGCAGTACGACGGCACACTCGATGACGCGATTAAGTTCGGACTCGAGCACAAGCCGAGCCTTCTCTCGCAGGAAAAGTCGATTTCCTCGGCCAATACCCGCCTGCTGGCGGCCAAATGGGATTATCTGCCAAAACTCGGCCCGACCGCGTCGTATGGCTACAGCAAGACCTGGGCTGGCGGCGGATTCTCGGAGACCGGGACAAAACTCTCCTACGGATTTGGCCTGAGTTGGAATATCTTCGATGGCTTCCTTCGTGAGAGTCGCGTTGCGTCAGCGAAAATTGCCCGCAATAACGCCCGAGCCCAAATGTCCGACCAGCGCAATCAGGTAGTCAGTCAGATTAAGACGGCATACCTGAATATCCAGCAGCTCAAGGAGCAGAAGACTGTCTCACAAGCCAACGTCGATGCATCGACTGAGGATCTCAAGATCACTCAGGAAAAATATAATCTGGGCGCAGCAACCATTCTTGATTTGCTCAACGCTCAGGTGTCGCTTAAGCAGGCTCAGGTCACTCTGATCCAGGCCGATTTCGATCTCAACCTGGCCATTTCCCGTCTGGAAAATGCCATGGGGAAAATGTAAAGGCCGCTACGAGGTAAAGGGTTCATGAAAAAGCTGATTCTGATCATTGGTGGCGTCGTTGTCCTGGGTGTCATCGTGTATTTCGCACTGACAATGGACAGCGGCAAGGGAATCTCCGTCAACGCCCAAGTTGTCACCCAACGGAATATCGTTGAGACGGTCTCGGCCTCAGGGCGGATTCAGCCCAAGACCAAGGTGAACATTACGTCCCAGGTGAGCGGGGAAATCGTCTCCCTGCAGGTGAAGGAAGGGGACACTGTCAGGACCGGACAGCTGCTGGTGGTCATCGACACGATTCAGCCCCGGTCGGATCTGGACGAAGCCCAGTACGCGCTCACGGGCATGCATGCCCAGCTTGACGGCGCCAAGACCGTTCTCGCCCAGGCTGAAGACGAGTACAAACGACAGCAGCAGTTATTCGACGGCAAGATGACGCCACAGGCCACTTTCGACAATGCTCGCTACACCTATCTCAATGCGAAATCTTCGTACGAGTCCATGGTTGCTTCCAGCAAGCAGCTCGAGGCTCGCGTCGACAAGCAGCGCGATGCCCTTCGTAAATCCAAGATCGCTTCCCCCATGGATGGTGTCGTGACCCTGGTCGACTGCGAAGTGGGTGAAATCGCTCAGGCCCAGAATGCCTTCACGCAGGGAAAGACCCTCGTGACGATCTCGAATATGAACGTATTCGAAGTCGAAGTTGAAGTGGATGAAACCGAGGTTGCCAAGATCGACCAGAATCAGCCGGCTAAGATTGAACTCGATGCCTTTCCGGATACCAGTTTTGTCGGTCAGGTCGTGGAGATCGGCAATACGGCCATTCTCAAGTCAACCGGCACCCAGGACCAGTCGACGAACTTCAAGGTGAAAGTCGTCTTCCAGGACACCAACGCTAAGATTCGCCCCGGTATGTCTGCCACAGTTGACATCACGACAGCTAAGCGTGACAATGCCCTGTCAGTTCCGTATAGCGCAGTTGTCATGCGCGCACCCGAAGACTCCACCAAGGGGGGCAAGGACGGCAAGGATGGGACTGCCAGTGCGACTGGCGGCGTGAACGCCATTCAGGCAGCCGAAACTACCGGTGATACGACTAAAGCAGGCGCACAGAAGAAAGAGTTGAAGGGCGTACTCGTTATTCAGGGCGGCAAGGTGAAATTTGTTCCGGTGCAAACCGGAGTCGCCGACCAGAGGAATATCGAAATCGTGTCAGGCATCAATAAGCAGGACAGTGTGGTCACCGGACCGTTCCGTATCCTGCGCACCCTCAAAGACGGGGAAGCGGTCAAAGTCATGAAGACCGAAGGTGAAGGGACCGATATGAAAGGACCCAAGGCCTAAGTATGGCGCTCATTGAAACCAACAATCTCTGGAAAACCTACGTGATGGGACACGAAGAAGTGCATGCCCTTCGCGGAGTCACCATGAAGATCGAAAAGGGAGAATACGTTGCCATCATGGGACCCTCGGGTTCCGGCAAGTCGACCCTGATGAACCTGATCGGGTGTCTCGATACCCCCACCCAGGGGGACTATTTCCTCAACGGCAATCTTGTCTCCAAGATGAATGACGATGAACTGGCGGCGATCCGGAATCGAGAGATAGGCTTCGTTTTCCAGACCTTTAATCTGCTGGCTCGTGCCACGGCTCTTCACAATGTCGAACTGCCCCTGATTTACAACGGCACACCGACCAAAGAACGCCACGAAAAAGCGGAGCGGGCGCTGAGTATTGTCAAACTCGAAGATCGCATGAAACACAAGCCCAGCGAACTTTCCGGCGGTCAGCGTCAGCGCGTCGCCATTGCCCGCGCCCTGGTCAATAGCCCGTCAATCATACTGGCGGACGAACCGACCGGCAACCTGGACAGCAAGACGTCACAGGATATTATGACGCTTTTCAGCGACCTGCATCAGGCCGGCAATACGATTATTACCGTCACTCACGATGCCAGCGTGGCCAAGCGCGCCAAGCGGGTACTCTCCATTCTCGATGGACAGATCGCCAGCGACGAAACCACCAATGACCCGGCAAGGGCTGCGTAGCTCTTGAAACATTTATGATTACAGGTGCCATTCTCAAGATCGCCTACGATGCTCTTAAAGCGAACAAGCTTCGCTCAGGGCTCACCTTCCTCGGGGTGATTATTGGGGTGACCTCAGTCATGACTATCATTTCCGCGCTGGAGGGAATGTCCGACGCAATCAAGGCCAATCTCGAGCAGTTGGGACCGGCGACGTTTATTGTGACGAAGATCGGCATGGCCCAGTCCGAGAAGGAATTCATGGAGAAGATTCGGCGCAAACCGATCACCATGAAAGCTGTTGAATTGATCGAAAAGGGCTGCCCCCATTGTGCGGAGATTTCCCCGCTCCTGTCAACCAATGCCCGCGTCAAGTACGGGACCGAGGCACTAAAGAATTGCCAGGTAATCGGCGGGAAATCAAACTATGTCGATATCGTAGCTACCGATGTGGCACAGGGGAGATTTCATTCCTCGGAAGAAGATTATACCAGACGCAACGTGGTCTTTATCGGCGAAGACGTCCGCAAAAGCCTTCTGGAGGGGATGGATCCTCTGGGGAAGGAAATCCTCGTCAACGGCAGACGCTTCTCGGTCATTGGCGTCGCCAAAGCCCAGGGCTCGATGTTTGGCGAGAGCCAGGACAACTTCGTGGTAATCCCGCTGTCGGTCTATGTCACTGAATTTGGCAACCCCCGACACGGCGTGGAGATGCTGATCAAGGCCACGAGTGTGGCCAGCCTGCAGGAGGCTCAGGATGAGGTTCGCCAGGTGCTTCGGGCTCAGCGCAAAGTTGCGTTTGACGCCAAGGATGACTTTGATATTCTGACTGCCGACAATATTCTCGATGCCATTAACAACTTTACCCGCATCATTCGTC